>WRLX01000162.1 GCA_009777415.1 Oscillospiraceae bacterium | reverse complement strand
GAGTAAATGCACACGATAACAGCGAAACTGACTTTTTACATTCCATATTCGACTTCACTCAAAGACAAGCGACAAATCCGCAGAAGTCTGATTGATAAAGCACGACAGAAATTCAATGCGGCGATTGCCGAAGTTGACACGCAGGAGACACTCCAAACGCTGACAATCGGCATTGCAGTGGTATCGGGGGAGCATTCCCATGCATAGAATATAATTGATGAAGTGGTGCGGTTTATGGAAAGCCACACCGATGCGGAGCTTACAGAAGTGATGACCTAACTTCAAGCTAGACCGTTCGTCTTAATTCAGTCATTGACAAAACTCATTATTTATGATATGATGTTATTATGCAAGAAATAATAGAAAAGAAATCACGCTTTATCGGTTATGCCGCACGAATGGATTCTGAGAGCAAAGCGAAAGAATACATCGCTGAAATTACCCGCCAACACAAGAAATCCCGACACGTTGTATTCGCTTACATTCTGCTGACTTCAACTCGTTACAGCGATGACGGCGAACCTCGTGGTACCGCGGGATTACCGCTCATGAACTCGCTCCAACGGCGCGGAATCGAAAACGCGGTTGTTGTCGTTGTTCGCTACTTCGGCGGAATTCTGCTCGGCAAAGGCGGATTAATCCGTGCCTACGGGAAGGCGGCGGGGTTAGCTTTGGAAGCGATGTTAAAGGAGGAGGAATAACATGAAATCATACAGGAAAGAACTGACATTCAACACGAAAACACGCAGAGTCTACATCAACATCACACCGCAGATTAACTCTGCACTCGTCGACAGCGGAGTCAAAGAGGGGCTGTGCCTTGTCAACGCAATGAACATTACGGCGAGCGTTTTTATCAATGATGACGAGGGCGGTTTGCACCATGATTTCGAGCGTTGGCTGGAGAAACTCGCCCCGGAAAAACCGCACAGTCAGTACGACCACAACGGTTACGAAGACAATGCCGATGCTCATTTAAAGCGTTCTGTCATGGGAAGGGAAGTCGTGGTTGCTGTCACGAAAGGCAAGTTGGATTTCGGAACGTGGGAGCAGATTTTCTACGGCGAATTCGACGGTATGCGGGACAAACGTGTGCTTGTGAAAATTATCGGTGAGTAGTATGAAATTAACACCAACAACCATCGACATTTTGCAGTACCCGACTGAGTTTCACGCTCTTTTACGTGGTGCAAAAATATTCGACAGTAGCTGTTCAACAGAAGCGAAAGTCATCTTCATTGACAAGGATTGTGGCTACTTTTTGAAGTCAGCACCGAAAGGCACATTAGAGCGTGAATCCGCTCTAACACGGTATTTCCACGACATTGGATTGTCGGCAAATGTTATCGAGTATATTTCCGATGACAGCGACTGGTTGCTTACCGAAAAAATCCACGGCGATGACGGCACTGCGGCGAAATACCTCGAAAGTCCAAAGCGGTTATGCGACACGCTCGCAGAGCAACTTGCGTTGTTGCACCGCACTGATTTTACCGATTGTCCCGTGCAAAATCACACCGAGCGTTATCTCGAAAAAGCGAAATTTAACAAGAATGCAAACGTCAACGATATGAGTTTTTACACGACAGACTTTGGTGAATCCTCACCCGATGAGGTGTGGTCGATTGCAAAAAATCATGGACATTCGCTCGCCACAAACACGCTCTTGCACGGCGATTACTGCTTGCCGAATATTATTCTTAACGATTGGAAATTCAGCGGATTTATCGACCTTGACAGCGGCGGAGTCGGTGACCGTCATGTGGACGTGTTTTGGGGTGCGTGGACGTTGTTTTTCAACCTCGGCACGAATAAATATCGTGAGCGGTTTCTCGATGCTTACGGACGGTCCCAAATTGATGATTCTCTTTTGCGGATTGTTGCGGCTGTGACGGTGTTCGGTTAATACAATCAATAAAACAACAACCCCACCACAATCGCACTCAAAACGCAAATCAGAACATCGCCCGACAATGCCGCAGGGAGCGTGTGGCGAGTCTGTTTAATTTTGGTTGCGGCGAAGTAAACGGCAATCACATAAAACGTGGTCTCGCTACTCCCGAGCATTACGCTCGCAACTCGCCCTGCGAAACTGTCGGGGTTGGAATCGGCGAGGATTCCGTCTGCGATTGCAGTCGCACCGCTCCCCGAAAACGGGCGGAGGATTGCCAACGGAATCGCCTCTTTGGGGAAACCTAACAAAAAAGTTATTAAAGTCGTGTTTGTCCTTTCACAAAGCCGTTTCAAGTGATTTTTAAGTTGCTATTTATAAGTCAATTTCAATACTTTTTCTGCCTTTGAATATGTAATCCGCTCTATCAACAAATGAGCCGTTTTATACTTAGTTTCCATATCAACGCTTTCATCTGTTAAGAGTTTATAAACATCAGTAATTTTATTAACAATATCATTATTATGCCGATTTTCAATCAATCCGCTTTTTAGAAGTTCTAAAGCATTTTTCAACTTCTCTCGTTCTTCCGTTAATAGCTGTTTATTTTCCTTATATTCTTCG
>WRLX01000161.1 GCA_009777415.1 Oscillospiraceae bacterium | reverse complement strand
GTATGCTTTATGATCACCCGGAATTTGATATCGAGACTGTATATTTGCTTGACCAGGTTCAAAAGAAGCAGCCGTTAAGCAGGGAGCAATACAAACGTTTGCGCTCTCTCGGAGTGATTGAGGGGAAAACGCCGAATGTTTACGTTTCATTAGGTATTTCGGAGATTGTTGATGAGCGGGCGCAGTATACAAGAAATAAGGCTATGGATGACAAGTATTACATGGATTTGATGCTCAATTATCTACAGCAGTTCGGTACCGCGTCAAAAGCGGACTTCCTAAAGTTGCTAAGAGATAAATTATCGGACGTGCTGGATGATAAGCAAAAAGATACCAAAGTGAGATCGCTGATAAGAGTTTTATAAAATAATGAGCAAATCGAACGCACGTCGAAGAACAAGAGAACGGGTGCGTTGCGATTAGCGCAGAAGTAATAATATGCACTAATCTGCGCTAATTGATTGACTTGCAGTAAAACCTATAAGGTAATGAAAAGCCTAAAATAGCAAGGAATATCGACGCACAGTAATCAATTAGATAATTAGCGCAATTAGATATTTCAGCCGATTATTATCTAATCCTGTGTTAATAGTCTGGGGATCAAAGAGTTCAACTTCAAACCGTAAACTTATGGGGGATGCGTGATGTTTTTTATTCTAAGTGCAAGAAGCTATATTACTGAGGCGTTTGATTTGCTTTTCCCTGCTTTACTAGATTATGTATTAGATGTTTTTTCAAGCAAGGAAAATTGGTGGGATGAGTTTTTCTTTGAGGAGCTAGTAAAAGCTGATCGTAAAAGTGATCTTAAAATACCAAAAGGACTTACGCCAGAGAGTTGGGAAGAATTGCTCGATTACTTTGACGAGAGTTCGTTGTTAAAAATAGTTACTGACATTTATCGAGATGTTCGCAGGCACTTCTCACCAGATATACGAGATCAATTTGCTATATTGCTGGATATTAGGAATGAGTGGGCTCATCGTGGGTATAAACAACATAAAGGCGAGAGTTACGAACAACGCGAAAAAGCATGGGCACTGGATTCCCTCGGCAAAATGATAGAAACAGCCAAGACAATGGACTATCCATATATAGAAAGTCAATTATCTGCGTTAAAATCTAAAATGGAATACGACTGGATAAGTAATAACCTTGAACTTCGTCCTATTGAAGAACTTAAAACATTCTTATATGTTAATGTTATATCGCAAACTGAGGAATCCGATGTCTTAGAAATAACAATTAAAAATCGTATTTTGAGGTCCTGGGCTGAACTTGTCGAAAACGCAGTAACTCCCGATGATATAATTGATTATTTTTGGAACGCCATCAAAGAAAAGACTGAAGTTTACTTTGAATTGAAAAAGCACAACTTGATGACGTTTGAAGATATACGCGCTGAATTCGCAGTAATGTGTCTACAAGAGAAGCGCTCAAGATGATTCATGAGGTAACAAGGCCGGAAATCAGCCCGGAATTTACCATTGATGATATTCATAAAATCCGACTTTGGCATTATGAAATGCTTAAAGATGCGACTGTGCAGGAGAAACTCAACTTCTACAATAGAGGCACATCGACAACCCAAAACAAGATCGCTATGCATACAGCAGAAATAAGATGATGCCAACGATATCATGCCAAAACGGATGCGTTGATAGGCGCGTTTACAACTTCAATATCAGCACAAATCCGCTTGGTAGTGCAAAATGGTTCGTATTTGGCTTCGACTGGCGTGCCAAATAGTCCTTACTTATAACCTGCACCTTGTCTTTTGAGGTGTGGGTTTAAGTAACGTCCCGATTGGCGTGCCAAGTGTAGGTTAGATTTTATTGGTATTTTCCGAGCGTTTGCGGCATGGTTACAGTTGTGTTACGAATGCCAAATTCGATTGACTTGTACTTTTGGTTATGGTATAAAACCGGTCGAGGCGTAACAGCCGCAAACGCAGGTTTTGCCCTATGCAAAGGGTTCGCGCCCCCTTGCGGTGCCGGAGATGCTATCTTGGAGGCAGTGCCTTCCTACAAAAGAGTTAGCGGTATGCCGGGCGGAGCTTGCGCACCTTTACATGAGATGTAAACGGTTTATCGAAGCTGGGTTAATAGCCCAAAAAATCAGGAAAAGGCTAAAGCTGAAAACGTCCCGCAAAGAATGCGGTGACCCAAATTCTTTGCAGCGCCCGCCTTGCCAGCGGCAGGAGGGATACCGCACCGCGAACCCTGCCCCACAGCATCATAAGCGGAAACCCGTCGGGGAGCCTCATTGGGAAATCCCATGGAGCTATCTTTTGGGGGCCCACTAAATGCACACCGGGCGGGGGTTCGCGGTGCTTAACGCCTGCCCCGCAAACGGGCGCGGACATTCAGCAGGCCAAACAACGAAAGAGAGGATGCAGCATGAAAATAATCATCAAAGAAAATGAGCGTGGATTCCTGTTTAAAAATGGCATATACCGCAAAATGCTGCAGCCGGGCAAACACCGGGTCGGAAAAGCTTTTGGCGAGACATATGCGCGAGCGGAAATCGCGAAAAACGT
>WRLX01000160.1 GCA_009777415.1 Oscillospiraceae bacterium | reverse complement strand
CCCTTGGGGCGGCTCTCTCGCCGTAGGCGAGGGGTGCAGGGCTTGCCCTGCGGTGTTACCTTACATTAAAGATAGAGTTTATAATTCTACAGTAGGGAATCAGCTGTGTGTACCCCCGAGGCTCTCCTCGGGGGTACTTCATTAATCCTCAAACAAGTTCAACTCTGTTTCTGCCATTCTTTTTTGCTTTATAGAGGGCTTCATCGGCAGCTTTTACCGCCTCCTCATAAGTTCGCGTGGGCGACATTTGCGATACACCAATACTGGTGGTTACGGGAATGTCGATTCCTTCAAAATGAACGGACGCTTCGGACACGATTGTGCGGATTCGCTCGGCAAAATTAGTGGCAATTGTCGCATCGCTTGCCGACAAGAACATAATGAATTCCTCGCCGCCGTATCGCCCGAAAAGGTCATACGGTCTTACCGTGTTTTTAATCCGCTCCGCAATGACCTTCAATACCTCATCTCCGGCCGCGTGACCGTAAGTATCATTGACTCTCTTAAAGTGGTCAAGATCAAGCATAAACACAAACGTAGGCTCGTTTTTCTTTGCCGCGACAACTGTATGACTTTGAATAAGCTCGCTGAAACGCCGCCGATTATATACCCCCGTGAGTGAATCGTAATGAGCGGAGTTTTCAAATTTCTCAGTAAGCCCCGACAATTTCATGACATCGTCCACATGGATTTTTAACTGCCTGGCGATTTTGAAGTAAACACTGTTGATTAAAGCGATTTCATCCTCAGTGTCCACCGCCATTTCAATTCCTATGCCCTCAAGCCCCTCATTCGCTTTTCTAATCCCGAAAATCAGCTCCATCGCAGGCTTACATACCCCTTTGTGGAGGATTTTTATAGCTTTTCTCGAAACAAAAAATGCCAACCAACCCGAAACGACCAAAGAGATTATTATAAGCGCGATAGAAAGATTCCTCACTGCATTGGCGTTATCCCCGTCATCCAGCAACGATACCGAGTAAGCCGAAATAGTAATCATCGACACGAGCGAGATTAACGCAAAAGATGCCGCCAACACAACAAAAGCAACCGTAAATGTCATTTTTATTTTTTTATCCACCGATGCTTTTGCATAAACCAATTTCTTTTTTTTATCCATTTCCATCCCCCTTTCCTTGTCTTTGTAATTATCATAACACAATAAATTGGGAAAGTCAACCTTTTTTATAATTCTAAGTTAATTTCTACAAAAACGCTATATTTTGTGGAATACATTTGTGCATATTTACCAAATTGCGCGATTCACATAAAAACACCGCCTTGATTCAACCTCAAGGCGGCGATTTTTTAATACATTCCGAGAATCATGTCTGCATCTGCTTGAGTAATTTGACCATCTTTGTTTACATCGGCTAAATAAGCCTGTAGTGCGGTTGGAGTCCTCGCCCCTGTACTAAACTGAATAGCCAATACAAAATCTTGTGTGTTGATTACTCCGTCTTGGTTAATATCGCCTTGTGTATAGGTAATTGGATGTGCTTCGAGATTCCACTTTTGGAAAAGCGAATCCTCATCAAACGGCAAACTTTCAATGCTATTTCCGACAGCGGTCATTGTACTGTTTGTTAGACCGAAAGAAACCGAAATGCCTTTAAAGTTCCCAACAAACATATTGCCCAAGTCTTCAACAATATTATCTAAGCGGTAATAGTTTGAAAGCGACAACCTCCGCACTACCCATCTTTGTGCATCTGAATTAAGTATTTTGTTAGGAACTAACGGCGGGGTTGTTTCGCTTTCGCTCAAGTAAAGTCCGTTACCTGCGTTTTTAAAATGGAATACCCCGTATGGGTAAGATGACCATCTTGCATAAAGCGTTGTGTTGGATTTAATCCTTGTCAAGCTTGTAACTTGATTCCCACCCGTAGGTGCTGTAAACCAACCCCAAAAGAAAAGTTTGCCATTCGTAGGAACAGGCAGTGTTCCGGCAAGCGGGTTGTCCCATTGGGCGAACAATGTCGCACCGGCATTGGCTGAATAGGTTGCACCGCGGTTATAGCTCGTCCCCGTTCCGGCTGAGTTTGTGTTCCAGTTCTTAAAAGGGCGTGAAACTGTTTTACTGTTAGACGGCAAAGCGTTTCCGCCGTTGACATTGTAGGTTATAGTATAAGTCGGCGAGGCTGGGACATTGTTTGTCAGCGTTAAGTTTGTTCCGTGTATTTTTGTTTGTGTCGAAGGGGGATTAGAACCGCCATTGGCATTATAGCTCACCGGGTAGGTATTTACAATCCACCTCGCCCAGTAGGTCGTAGGCGCAACATGGGATGTACTTGTCGTCAATTGTGTCCCGCCCGATGCCGCCGATGTAGTGAACCAACCCGCAAAACTATAACCCGTGCGTGTCGGCGTTGGAATCTGCGATGAAGACAACTGACCGTTAGCCCCCGTAGCCGCACTTGACGGGCTGACCGAGCCGCCGTTCGCATTAAAGCTGACTGTGAACGTTGCGTTTTCAACCCAACGCTGATTTGAGTTAAAGAAATAACCTTTATCCCACTCATTTTGCGCAAACACTCCGGGTGATA
>WRLX01000159.1 GCA_009777415.1 Oscillospiraceae bacterium | reverse complement strand
GCCGCCTGTACCGCTTGCCGATTGCCCCGGTATCATCGTATTCAACAGGAAAATGCTTGCACAACTCATCGGCAACTTTCTGCGCCCCCTCCGCCAGTTTCTTAGACAACGGCAATACAGCCGCTTTCACGGGAGACAAATACGGGTGCAACCGAAGAATATTCCGCGTTGTCCCGTCTTCAAGCACTTCCTCATCATAAGCATCAACCAACAACGCGAGGAACAGCCTTTCAACACCAAGGCTCGGCTCAATCACATAAGGGACATATTTTTCGTTAGTTTCCGGCTCAAAATACTCCATTGACTTGCCCGATTCGTTAATATGCTGCTTCAAATCATAGTCGGTTCTGTCGGCAATCCCCCACAGTTCGCCCCACCCAAACGGGTACATAAACTCAAAATCGGTAGTCGCTTTAGAATAAAACGACAACTCATCCTTGTCATGGTCGCGCAGACGCAGACTGTCCCGCCTAATCCCGAGCAGTAACAGCCAGTCATTGCAAAACTGCTTCCAATAATCGAACCATTCCAAATCCGTACCGGGCTTGCAGAAGAATTCCAGTTCCATTTGCTCAAATTCACGGACGCGGAATATAAATTTACCCGGCGTGACTTCATTGCGGAACGATTTCCCAACCTGTGCAACCCCGAAAGGAATCTTGCGACGAGTCGTACGCTGAATATTAGCGAAGTTGACAAAAATCCCCTGCGCAGTTTCCGGTCTTAAATAAATTTCATCAGCGGTATCCTCGGTGATTCCCTGAAAAGTCTTAAACATCAAGTTAAACTGTTTAATATCAGTGTAATCGTTCTTGCCGCATTTCGGACATACAATGTCGTTCGCCCTAATATAATCGGCAAGCTTGTCAAACTCCCACCCTGTGGTATTCGTGCCGTCAAATTCCTCAATAAGGTTATCAGCCCTGTGCCGAGTCTTGCATGATTTGCAAGAAATTAACGGGTCGGAAAATCCCGAAAGATGCCCCGATGCCACCCATGTTTGCGGGTTCATTAAAATCGCGCTGTCAAGTCCGACATTATATCGGCTTTCCTGCACAAACTTTTTAAGCCATGCCTTCTTAATGTTATTTTTGAGTTCAACTCCGAGCGGCCCGTAATCCCAAGTATTTGCAAGCCCCCCGTAAATCTCGCTGTTTTGATAAACAAATCCCCGCCCTTTACATAACGCGACAATCTTATCCATCGACTTTTCCGTATTTTTTACCATTCTTTTACCCTTGTCCTTTCCGCACAAATGTGCCATAAAACTTCGTTTTCCCAACCACCGTTGATTGATTTCAAAACTTTTTACCCTTTCCTTTCTTTTCCCCCTGATTAATCGCCTTTTCTTCTACCGTAATTAACCTCAGAATCGCTTTTCTTACTAATCAGCCTGTTAAAAAACAATATCAGCGGGACTAACGTAATCGCAACAAATCCTCCGGCGAATCCATTATTGTACAGGTTTAATCCGCCGTTCAACGCACCGATTCCGATTGCAACGGACACATGGAGGAATCCCGCAATAATCCCCCAAATCCAGCCGAACTTACAAGCAATGGGAGCAAGCCCGGTTGAAAAAAGTATAGACAATGCATTCGGCGCAGTCGCCAACTCTATCGTATTGAGATTCGTCGCCAATATGCTCCCCACCAATACCGGGATAGTGTTCCTCACGTGCTTGCCCGCAACCGAGAAACCCGCAATGGTGATAATCCCTCCCAAAACCGGCCCGTTTATCGGAATATCCAATAAAAGCATTGTCGTTGTCGCAATAATGCACATAACTCCGATATTTATGTAGCAAGTTCCGCCGTAATAAAGGAGATAATCATTGTTGTCCCTGTCTCTCTCACTCAGTATTTTTACAAACGTTGAAATCGCTCTCTTCGGCCCTGCGACAAATAACCCGAACACAATCGCGGCAAACGAAAAGCTGAACGCACCTACCGCAAGCTGAACAGTGTGAGATGTGTCCCAATAATTCTCCGGAATAACCTCAACACCCATGCTCCTCATCAAACCAACGGCAAACGTGGCGATAAATCCGCCAGCAATCCCGCTGTTATAAAGGCAGTAGCCGTTGTGCATTCTTTTTACCGATTCAACGACAACGGGGAAAATGAATCCAATGAATATCCCCGCGGCATAAGCGGCAGAAAGCCTGCCCACACTTGTTTTCCCGCCCGAAAAAGCTATTTCGCTCACAATAGGCGAAATTGTCGCAACACACATTGCATGAACAAGATAGCCGCCGAATCTCGCCTTTTGCACCTTCGCATAACACCAAACCCCAACACAGAGCGGAAGAGTGTTAAGCAGGTTTTTACCGAACATGGAAAATCCGAGCGTCAAAAACAATGTCGCTATTATTTTGCCGTTAGGCTGAGTGTTAGTATAAATTAATAAAAACACAAACAGCAAACACGATACCGCTGCGTTAATCAAAGTCGCACTTAACCCTGCCATGGCTATATAATCCGAAACCAAGACGCTTCTCGAAGTATTAATTACCCAAAAACCACGCATAACGTCCATAGGCGTGGCTGTCGCAAAGGCAAATATTGCGAACAGCCCGCATATGAACATCAACACGTAATAATCAATGGGAATTTTGTATCCACTTGTCTTTGTCATACTCTCATTCCCCTAAAATTATTCTCTTAATCGTCTTCTTCCTCACCGCCGCCGCCTTGACGCTCGATTGCGTAATCAAATCGAA
>WRLX01000158.1 GCA_009777415.1 Oscillospiraceae bacterium | reverse complement strand
AAATGTCTGTGGTCTCAAGGCAGCAAATTCAGTCGAGTTTGAGCCGAATGCACCTCATCGGGTAATCGATATTATGCCGAGTCAAATCGGAATGGAACACAGCGGCGGTACAATGCGATTAGGTACACAACCCTGCAAAATCAAGGACGGGACGTTGCTCGGTAAAGTATATCAATCGTCTGAAGTCAACGAGAGGCACAGACATCGCTTTGAATTAAACAACGATTACCGCGAACTGCTTACCAAAAACGGGCTTGTAATTTGCGGGACATCGCCGGACGGCAACCTTGCGGAAGCTGTGGAGCTACCCGCTCATAATTTTTTTGTCGGAGTGCAATTCCACCCCGAATTCAAAAGCCGCCCCGATAAACCTCACCCACTGTTTACGGAGTTGATAAAAAATGCAATAAGTTTTAAAAAAAGCGCAAGGACAAAGACACAGAAAGGACAAGGGTAAAAACTTGCAAATCAATCTATGGTAAACGGGAAAACGAAACTTTTAGCGGCACACTTGTGCAGAAAGGACAAGGGTAAAATGGTTAGGATAATTGACTACAAAGCAGGGAACGCGCCGAGTGTTCTTCACGCGATTAACAGCTTGGGGTACAAAGCTGAATTTGCTCAAAACGCGGGTGACTTGGCAGATGCGACACATATTATTCTGCCCGGAGTAGGCAGCGCGGGGGCAACAATGGACTCACTGCGCGAAACAGGCTTGATTAACGCATTGGAGGATTTGGTGCTGAACAAAAAAGTGCCGTTTTTCGGAATATGCGTTGGTATGCAAATTCTGTTTGAACACAGCGAGGAAGGCGATACTAAATGCCTCGGCTGGCTGAAAGGGCGGGTCGTGAAGTTTGATACGGCTAAAGTGAGAGTCCCGCAGATGGGTTGGAACAAGGTACACGGTGAAA
The DNA here is from genome assembly GCA_009777415.1 of Oscillospiraceae bacterium. Taxonomy (GTDB): domain Bacteria; phylum Bacillota; class Clostridia; order Oscillospirales; family Ruminococcaceae; genus Ruminiclostridium_E. The sequence continues at coordinate 1,819 of WRLX01000158.1, read as the reverse complement.
ATTTAGGCAATCATTTCTACTTTGTTAATTCGTATTACGGAGTCCCCCAAAATGAATCCGATATATGGGGGACTGCCGATTATAACGGGAAATTCACGGCAGCTGTTCACAAAGGCAACATTTACGGAACACAGTTCCACGCCGAAAAAAGCGGCAATGCAGGACTTAAACTGCTTGATAGATTCCTCGGCAGCACACTTGTGAAGAAAGGACAAGGGTAAAAATGCTTACTAAGAGACTTATCGCTTGCTTTGATATAATAAACGGCAGGGTTACAAAAGCAGTTCAATTTCAAGACAACATTGACGTTGCACCCGCTGATGAATTGGCGGAATCGGTTTATCATGCGGGAATAGACGAATTAATTTTCTATGACGTTACCGCGAGTGCAGAAAAACGCGGGATTGACATCGAGACTGTCAAAAAAGTTGCGAAACGGGTATTTATCCCGTTTACAGTGGGCGGGGGAATTAAAGATTTAAACGATATGTACGAGGCATTAAAAGCCGGCGCGGAAAAAATCAGCGTTGATTCAATGGCGGTGAGGAATCCCGAAATTATTTCACAAGGGGCAAAAGCATTCGGCTCACAGTGCGTAGTTTTGTCAACACAAGTCAAGAGAACGCCAAACAATCCGAAATTCCCAAGCGGGTACGAGGTCTATATAGATGGTGCGAGACTCGCCACGGGAATGGATGCCCTTGAGTGGATTAAACAAGGGCAAGAACTCGGCGCAGGCGAACTCTGCCTGAACAGCATCGACAATGACGGGACTTTAGGGGGCTATGACCTGCCGCTTATGAAAATGGCGGAGGAACAGCTTTCAATACCGCTTATTGCATCGGGGGGAGCGGGGATTCCCGAACACTTAAAATCGCTGTTCACCGAGACAGAGGCATTGGCGGCAATAATAAGCAGTATGCTCTATTCTCCGAGACTTGAAAGAAATTACAAAGTGAGCGAATTAAAATCATACCTGTTGCAAAACGGGATTAACGTAAGGAGCGAACTATCATGAACAATAGAAGAGCCGTTACACCGACATTGGAAGAGGCGCGTGCTTTTTCAATGTATGATATACTGCCGATTAGCACCGAAATAAAATCGGACGGGAATACTCCCATAGAAGTCATGCGGACTTTAAAAAGCAACAGCAGTCATTGCTTTATATTAGAGAGCGTAGACAACTGCGGGCGATACACTTTTTTAGGGTTCGAGCCTAAAATGAAAATTACCGCCCGTAACGGCAAAGTAATATTGACAAAACCGCTTGACAACGCTAAATCAGGAACAGAACCGCAAAATAATGAGCCAAACTCCCATATTCAAAGCATTTTGGACTCAAATAAAGCTCCGAAAATTGACGGACTGCCTCCGTTTTGTGGCGGATTGGTGGGTTATTTTGCTTATGATTACGCTAAATATTTTGAGCCGTCGCTGAATTTCAAAGATGTCGATAATTGCCCATTTTGTGAGGTTGACCTCATGCTTTTTGACAAGGTGATTGCCTTTGACCACCATTGCGGCAAAATCATTTTAATTGTAAACATCGGCGCAAACGCGGAAAACCTCAATGCAGAGTATGAACGCGGAAAAGCGGAACTCGAAAAGCTGGCAAGGCTAATCAAAACCACCACAGCTCCGACAGAATTTTCACAGTCGCAGCTTAAATCGGACTTTACACCGTTGTTCACGAAAGAAGAATATTGTAACATGGTGAACAGGGCAAAAGAATATATAAAAGAGGGCGATATTTTTCAAGTTGTGCTGTCGAATCGGTTTGAGGCGGATTTTGAGGGAAGTCTTTTTGACACCTACC
>WRLX01000157.1 GCA_009777415.1 Oscillospiraceae bacterium | reverse complement strand
TGGTCACATCGGGGATAAGTCCCTCCACGGTAAATTCATCAAGCAAGTCTTCGTCCCATTGCCGGGCATCGTTTTGATGCCCGTACTCCCTGTAACTCAGCACATTGCCGTCATTTTCCCATTCAAAGCTGACGGCGGGCGGCGTATCTTTGTAGTAGACTGCGTAGGCAACCTCGTAATCCCATGATTCCGAAGTTGTCTGCCAGTACAGCTTTACGTTATCCTCCGCCATTGCATAAAAGTCAAAATAGAAAGGTCCTTTGCCGCCGCTCGGGTCGGCAGCCAAATGATATGTTTTCCCGGAATTAACAACAACGCGAAGCTCGCTCCCGTTCCAACCGTCTCCATAGTCATCCCACATTTCGACCGTTACGGCGCGACTGTTTTCGGGAGGTGCGTTCACGGTGAACTCAACACTAAAGCTTTGCGGCTCGTCAATATTTGTCCCAACAATTGTTATAGTCACTTCGTATGTACCCGGTTCAAGTTTGTTTTTCGGTATTACTGCGACTTCGCCGTCACCACCAACCTGTATACTGCCAACTGAATCGGGGAAATCAAATGCAAAATCATCGCCTGTTGCGGTTATTGTCAAGTTGCCTGTCGGCATATTACCCGTATTGGTAACAGTTACAGGAAGAGCATACTGCAAATAGTCTGTCATTACGTTAATATTATAGCCTTTGGTAAGTGTGGGAAGCACACTCATCGCGGGTGCGTCAACACTTATGTCGAATGTCAACGCTCCTATTCTTACGGGAATCGCAATATGCCCGGTATTCCCGCCGTTTTCGTAAGAAAATCCGGCAACATCGCCCACTGTTTCCCATCCTACCGTAGAACCGCCTGCGGGAAACCATGTCAAATCCTCATTGTCCCCCTCGCTGTAGGAAAATGTGCTGTTTTGCGCATTAGCCTTGGTATCATAAGCGGTTTTATCCCACGCAACAACCATTCCCTCGCCGGAAACTGCACTTTCGTTGATACCGAATATTACATCTTCAAGTGTCGTGCCATGGGAGAACACCAATCCGCCGCTGATGGTTGTGAGATTGTTGCCACCCGCATGAATTGCGGCGGCATTGACCGACTTTACAAATCCGCCTGTCACTGACACAGAGCCTCCACCGGTTAAAACAGCGTAACTGGAAGCACCTAATCCGGGGGTTTCAACGAGTCCCCCACTTATTTCAACTGTTATTTCAAAAGCCGATACGATTGCGCCGAATCCCATTGTAGAGGAGGTAGTCGAACACGATACACGCCCACCCATTACTTGTACTTTAGAATTCCTGCCATCTGCTTCAATTGCTTTCGGCCCGCTTACTACTGCGTTGTCCTTTACAATAACGGTAGCACTGCTGCCAAATGCTGTACAAATGGCGGTGTTTTGTGTGGTTGAGACAACTCCGTCTCCCAAGACAACAAAAGTCCCCGCCCCGACTACCGAAATCAACTGGCTGCTGATGCTCCCTCTGTAATCAGCTTCCCACTCTACCGTAACATCGGCATCTATATCAAGAACAAGCGAATTTCTCGCCCCCGTAACTGTACCCGTTACGGTTACTGTATCCCCCTGCGCCGTTGCCGTAAGTGTGCCGTCACCGCCGTGTTCGAAGCTGTTAATAAGGATTACAAGCTCATTCGCCTCGGCCGCAAGCGTTGTCACAATTATGCCCGGCATAGTCACAAACCAAACCATAAGCGAAAACGAAAGCAAAAGTGCCGCCACTCTTTCTAATTTACCTAATTTGTTCTGCATTACTATAATCCTCAATCCTCGCAAGTTTATTTTTTAGCAATTTTTTAGCAATTTACAGAGGGACTACCTCATTGTAAACACCCAATTATTAATTAGTATATACAAAACAAATTATTATGTACAGTACCCGTGGTGGGTATTACCAAACAAAATTAAATTTTGCGGTTTCGCCGTTGTCGATTATAACATCTTGTCCTGTCATGCTTTTATTTACGACTGCAATAAAATAAAGCCACTCCGCTATTTCAGAGGGTTCTGCCCATTTCCGAAGCAGGCACTCGTTTAAAACCTCGCTCCACAGTTTTGGGTTTTCGATGACATGATTGTTGCTCGCCGTCAAAACCCCGCCGGGCGAAACGCTGTTGCAGGTCGCACCCCATTTTGCAACTAAATTGGCGACATTTTTGGTGTACGAGAGGACTCCGCCCTTGCTTGCGGCGTATTCGGGAAATTCCGCCCCTGTATGTGCCGAAACTGAAGCGACATTCACAATTGCCTTAATCCCGCGGCGAATCCCGTATTTGCGGGTACACCTAATCAAGGCTTTTAAATTAACATCAATATCGTCATTTTCATCGGCTTCCGATTGCTGTCCCGCATTGTTGATAAGAATATCCACGTCCGGAACATCGGGCAGCTCATCAGTCCATATGTTACACCGAATGTGTTTATATTCCGTATTATTTATATCGGATAAGCACCTGTCAAGCCCCGTTACTTGATGACCCATTGACAAAAATTTCAATGCCGCAGCATGACCAATGCCCCTACTCGTCCCCGTTATAACTACTTTCAAACTTTTACCCTTGCCCTTTCAGCGCAGATTTACTTAGATTTAGAACCTGTCTTCATAAGCAAACGCACTGCTAAATCGGCGAATTTTCCGCCATACAGCGTTAATTTCTCCTCAAATATCAACGGATATTATCGTCAAAATTGCCTTGTCTGACGAAAAATATCACTTACTTTATCAGCACGTCGCTTATGAAGACAGGTTCTTACTTTCAAACTTTACCCATG
>WRLX01000156.1 GCA_009777415.1 Oscillospiraceae bacterium | reverse complement strand
TAGGCACGAACACTCCCGAAACCTTGTCGCCCAATGCCGCAATTGGGGCTTTGCTGCCCTGTGCCTCTTCAACAAGCTTTATAATCTGCGCCAACGCGGTATTCGCACCGACCTTATCCGCCCTGAACCGAATTGCCCCGGTGGTATTAATTGTTGCGGCGTATACCGAATCGCCCACTTGTTTATCAATCGGCATACTCTCGCCCGTCAGCATGGATTCATCAATTGATGTTCGCCCTTCCGAAACAGTCCCGTCCACGGGAATTTTCGCACCCGGCTTTACTACGATAATATCGCCTATTTCTACTTCGTCAATCGGGATTTCTTTTTCTTCGCCGTCTTGTATTACAAGTGCGGTCTTAGGTGCGAGCCCCATCAGCTTTTTTATTGCCTCACCCGTCCTGCCTTTTGACACTGCTTCAAGTGTTTTTCCGACAAGTATAAGCGCGAAAATGACCCCCGCCGTTTCATAATACAGTATCTCAGCCAACGCGAATTTGCCGTTGGCAATCTGCCATGTATTGTAAAAGCTGTAAATCAATGCCGCCGATGTCCCGATTGCAATCAACGAGTCCATATTGGGACTTCGGCGTACTAACGCCATGAATCCTACCGTGTAAAACTTATAGCCCGCTATTACTATGGGGATAGTCAAGAGCAGCTGCGTAAGTGCGTAATGCAGGGGGAAACTCATCATAAATCTTCGGAGTTCATTAGTGAACGGAGGGCGAAAGGGAAGAAAACCGAGCATCGGCATCATTGTAATGTAAAAAAGAGGAATCGCGAATACAAGCGCGACAGTCATTTTCGTTTTAAGGACATTAATCTCCTTTTTCTTTCGCAATTGCTCTTCATCTGCGGCACTCATCTTGACCGATTCCGACACCTTGAATCCTGCTTTTTCGATTGCCGCACGAATATCCGAAAGGCGCAAAGCTCCGGAGTCGTAAACAATCGATGCCTTTTCGGAAGCGAAGTTTACCGATACGGACGTAACCCCCTCAAGCTTGCCGATTGCTTTTTCAACCCCTCTTGCGCAGGCGGAACAAGTCATCCCGCCTATTAAAATACTGGTGTTTGTTGCATTCTCCATGTAAATATCTCCTTATTAAATAGTTTCTAAGGCACTCTGTAGCCGGATGCAATGATGCTCTCTTTGATTGCGTCGGCGGTTACTGTAGGCTCGTGGATTACCGTAACCGTTCTGTCACTTAACGAGACTTCAACGCTGTACACCTCTTCCGACAATTCCGTTACCGCTTTTGTAATAATGTTCACACAAGCACTGCAGGTCATGCCGTGGGTGTCTAATTTAGTGGTAATCGCCGTTGGGCTGTACGCTCCGTCCTCAATGTCGTGTGTGGCGGGTTCAACCAAAGCATTAAACGGATTGAACGCGGCAAAGACCAACACAGAAATACACAAAGCGGCTAAAGTCGAGGCGGCTTTGTATGAACGCTTACGGAAAGGGATACTTGACACTATACCCGCCGCACTGAACGCGGCAATCCCCGACACCAACACAGTCGGTGTCATAAGCCCCGACAGATTCCCGCCTTGCGACAGCATTGCAAGACCGAGAACAATTACTAACACTGACCCAACTGTCATGACAGCGTTTGTGAATTTTTTGCCTAACGCCGAAACAACGGAACCCATTCCGAGCATAAGGGGAACTGTTCCTACGCTGAACATGAACATTGAAATTGCTCCTGTTACCGGGTTGCCGGATGCCAACGCGAGAATTTGAATAGACTGCAACGGGCCGCAGGGCATGAATCCGTTTAAAAAACCGACAAATAACGGACCTTTTCCCTTTATCTTTTCGGTATTGATTTTCCCTTTGAGGAAACGCGGCATTCTGAACACTTTTGATTGCAAAGTCCTAAACCAAGGGAACAGCCCCAACATACTTATTCCCATGATTAGCATGACTACGCCCGCAATAAGTTTCAAAATGCCCTGAAACATTGTTGACAGCACGTTCCCATCACTGCCGCCGATAATCATTCCAGCGAAACCCAACACAAGCCCTACAATTGTGTAAGAAATTACTCTGCCGAAATTATACAAAAAAGTCGGTATAAATGCGGCAAATTTGCTTTTGTGCTGTTTTGCGTTTGCGCGGGGAATGCTTTGCGATAAATTGATTCCGCCGCACATGGCAATACAGTGTACCGATGTAATCAGCCCGATTACAAACAACATTCCGTACCCTGCGTTAGTCGCTTCGTTGTAGTTATAACTTGGCACAAGCAAATCCAAAAGACCGAGCCGCTCAAGCAGAATATACATTAATAGTATAATCGCCAAAAGAGCCGCTGTTTTGCCTACCCCCGGGATTCCGCGTTCGCCGTCTTTAAGTATTCGGTAATCAAGGTCTTCAATCACCTGTGTTATTTCCGAGAGCGAAACGACATCGGAATCGTAATCGACAACAGCAGTCCCCTTACCGTAATTCACGTCTGCCTTCATAACTCCCGCAATTTTTTTTAACTTGCGTGCTACCTTATTTTGGCAATTGATACAACTCATGCCGCCGATACGCAGTTTTTTGGTTTTCATAGACGAATTCAAACTTAAAACCTCCTTTCATGATTGACATTTATTTTTGAGTATGCTATCATTATAACATACGAAAACTAAATTACAAGTACGCACTTTATTGTAACATAGTTACTAATACGATACTATTACTCTTCGGCATTTAAGTGCCGGAGTAACTAAGAAAGGACAAGGGTAAAAGTTTGAAAGTCAACCTGCGTAAATGCGGAAAACGAAGCTTTCAACAGCACATTTGTGCAGAAAGGAATG
>WRLX01000155.1 GCA_009777415.1 Oscillospiraceae bacterium | reverse complement strand
TTTGAAAATCGTGCCAAAAGCATAATTGAAAATATCGAGTCTTGTTTCGAGAACAGTCATTATGATGTATCACTTTTATACAGGATAACAAAGCCTAACGCCACCTTTCTTTCTTCGAATGTGTACTACTATCATATGACAGGAAAAATCGGAGATATCATGGCGGGAGCTGCGATTAAAAACTACTCTCAAAATTTATCTATGATTATCAAATGCGTATCTCAAATGTTCACCAAACTTAATTATATAATTCCGACAGTGAATTGTCCTCAATTCGCTACTATGCAAATAGAGACATTTGATTATACTATTGAGTCCCTGTCTAAGAGAACAGGGTTATCTAAAACATCGGATGTTCGATTTATGCTTATGCACTCGTATGTCAGTTTTATTAATATGTTTTTTGAATTGATAAACGCCGACAAATTAATTGAACTTGATGATTGTTGGTTGTTTTTTCTTGCCAAGCTGTATTCTATAAGGTACACTGAGATTATGGACAGTTTTGATAGTTTTGATGCTCATATAACAGGTGAAGAAAAGGCGGTAATCACTGATTTGCTTGAGTTTAAAGGTTTTGACAGAAAAGAGGTGCTACGGAACTTTGCTAAAAAGTTACGCGATTTAATACATTATGAATTATTGCCTAATTTTCCCCCGATTTTCAAGAGTGGTGAATATTACGTTGACATTGAACAGGTTTATTTAAATTCGGTCGGTCTTCAGAGTATATATGAGTTTAAAGAACTTTTCTATGCTTTAAGATTCGATATGAAAATGATGCAATTAAGATTCGGGAGACTATTTAATTTAGATTCTCGTGTAGAAGATTTGCCACTTAAGTTGGCACGTGGTGGCAAAACACTTGTCGCTCGCTAATTTGTCTAACACATCGAAAAGGTTGTAACACTGTATATTGAGGTCTGCTAAAAATATTTTTCAACATTTTGATAAAAACACTTGACAAAGCTTCAAATTTGAAGTATACTGTTTTTAGCACTCGATATCGAAGAGTGACAATCGCCAAAGGAGGTTTCAAATGAAAAACTTAAAAGTTTCACGTCAGAGCAAAACTGACTTGAATATCGAGTTTGTTAATGCAAACTCGAACAGACGGATTCCGTTGGAACAAGTTATCACCCAAATCAAAAACGACAATCCGACATATGGAAACTACCATGTTTCACGAACTGCAAATGGAACGGAATATGTTAGGTCGAATCCCGATTCAAAAGTGTGCAACAATATCGAGCCTTAAGTGTGTTTCGGAATGAGCATCGCCTTTCAACCCGAAACCGCCTCAATTCAAGATTGAGGCGGCTCTTGCAATAAACCCGCTTGTTACCCGCTAACTTATTTTCGCAACCGTTAGGCGGACTGCTCGGCGGCAAAGCCTCCCGACTCCGCTCTTGATTGCTTTCGCCTTACCCTCCTTATTTCCCGTCCCTGCAAGCTGTAATCATTCGACATAATCTGCCTTAACTCCTCTCAGTTCACCGAATCGTTTTCCGACTTCGGCTTCAGCAATAATAGGCACAGAAAATGCCTCAAAAGGCTGTTGTTCCATGCAGTTTTTAACGAAAATAACTGCATTTTTGACTTCATTTTCGGGGATTTCAAATACTAATTCATCGTGGATTTGCAAAAGCAGCTTCAACCACGGACGGTCGGGCAAGCCACGAATAATCCGTGCAAGCGAGAGTTTCAGAATATCGGTGGCAGTCCCTTGAATGGGAGTGTTTATGGCAACCCGCTCGGCGAAAGCCTTCACGCTCCAAGTCGCAGAGCGGATTTGGGGAATCGCCCTTCGCCGCCCAAGCCACGTCTCGGTGTACGCTCTGAACCCCGCCCGTTTCTTGACTTCGTCTTGCCAACGGGAAAGTCGTGGGTAACCGAATTTAAGATTATTGATGATTTTATCGCACTCGTCAAGACTGACATCAAGCCCCGCTTTGAAACGGAGCGTTCTCTGCAAGCCACGAGGGAACAAGCCAAAAAACGTGCTGAAATTGCAGTTCTTGGCAATCGTCCGCCGCTCCTTATATAAAGGATGGCTCTCGTCCATCGCCTCGGCGAGCGGGATTTTATAAATCACGGCAGTCGTCAAAGCGTGAATATCACCACCAGTTTTGTAAGTTTCGAGCATCTGCTCGTCTTTGCAATAGAACGCCCCGACTCGCAGTTCAATCTGAGAGAAGTCAAGCGACAATAGCAGTTTTCCCTCGGGAGCAGTGATGAAGTTGCGGACACCGACATCGTCATTCCCCATGCGAGGCATATTCTGGCAGTTGGGGTTCTTGGATGCGAATCTGCCAGTTTCGGTCGTGAACGGGAGGAGGTCGGGGTGCAACCGCCGAGTCGCATTGCTGATGTGCTTAATGTAACCATCAATGTACGTCGATTTCAGCTTCCCCCAATGCCGATACTCCTGCACCAACTCGAACAACTCCACGAGGTCGGGCTTGTTGCCCGCACACCACTCCTTTAATAGGATGAGCGTTTCGTCATCGAGAGCATCCTTGTCTTTGTCGGTCGACTTCATCTTCGGGAGTTGCTGTTCATCGAACAAATATTTCTTGAAAGCGGCAGTTGAGGCATTCGCACCAATTGCGACATTACTGCCGATGATGTACTCAATCTTGCCCTTGAGTTGCACGATTTGTCGCTCCGCCTCGGAGCGTTTCTCGACCATAAGTTGGCGGTCAACAGGAAGCCCGTTAAACCGCATCAGCACAGGCATAGTTGACTGTCGCCTCGGCAGTCGGGTCGAGTTCGTCAAAGTGCCGTTCTCCGACTGTGTTTGTGTAGGTTGGAAGTTTG
>WRLX01000154.1 GCA_009777415.1 Oscillospiraceae bacterium | reverse complement strand
AATCGAAGAATATAAGGAAAATAAACAGCTATTAACGGAAGAACGAGAGAAGTTGAAAAATGCTTTAGAACTTCTAAAAGAAAAAATCATTGAGAATAGGCACAATGAGGGGATTATAAAAAAGATTATGGAAGTTTACGAACTTTTAACAGATGAAACAGCTAATATCGAAAATAAGTACCAAACAGCTCATATCTTAATAAATAAGATTGTCTATTCTAAGGCTGAAAAGGTGCTGAAATTAGAGTATAAATAAAATTAATACCCTATGAGTTAAGGTGTACCTTTACGAACCACGCTTTTTACCTCGTTTAGCCCGTTCTTCCCTCAAAAGCTGATAAAACGTAGTCTTCTTCAAACCCGTCCGTTCCAAAGCCGCCTCAAAACGGATTCCCCCACGCTCCCACAGCTTAACGACTTCGACGAAGTTATCGGGACACCTTTTCGACTTGCACACTCACAGCTTTAAGGCACTCGAACTCAAAGCTATGGAAAATCTTGCCGATGTGTTTAACTTTGGCAACAATAACCCGCTGTTGCTTGAATTGGGAGCAGTTTGAAAAAACGCTTGACAAATTGATAACTTTAAAGTATAATGTAATAAAGCGAGGATATTATAAGTTTGAAAAAGGGAAGGGCTGACCACATTTTATAAAGAAAAGCCAAAAGACCCCGAAACGTGAAATTGAACAGGCGAAACGCAAGGGGGACTTGCCTACGAGTGCGGTGTAGACATTTTTGTAGACAGGGGTATTACACCCTTGCTTTCAATAAAATTACCATTAATTTGAGGAGTATCTTATGTCCGATGTAAAAACAATAAAAAAAATTACGGAAAACCGTGCCGCTCGCCATGAATACTATATACTCGAAAGCCATGAGGCGGGAATTGAGCTTTTCGGGACTGAAGTCAAGTCGATTCGCGGCGGCGGAGTTAATCTTAAAGATTCGTGGGTGTCAATAACCAACGGGCAGATGTATGCCCGCCATGTCAACATTTCCCCCTACGAAAAAGGCAATATTTTTAATCGCGACCCAATGCGGGACAAACGATTGCTGATGCACAAAAAAGAAATAAAAAAGTTGTACGAACGGGTCAAGCGAGACGGACTAACTTTAGTGCCGCTTTCAATGTATTTCAAAGGAAGCAGGGTTAAGCTTCAGGTCGGGCTTTGTAAAGGGAAAAAACTTCACGACAAGCGCGACAGCATTGCCGAACGCGATGTAAAGCGGAAGTTGGACAGAGTTATGAAAAGTCAGCGGTATTAACAATCAGCGAATACAGCCCTTTATATGATTTCATATAAATCGCCATGAATTACCACGGCAGTTTTATCCGTCAAATCAATCTGCGAAACAAGAACATTGTCGAACACACCCGGCACTGTTCCCGATTCCAAATGCACGTTCAGTGTCGCTTTCAAATACCCCAAATTGTTAGGAAGATTGCCCGCCGCCACGATACTCCCCGCACTGACACCGACATACACTCCTCCGTTTTCCGCAAACTCACACAACGGCTTGCAAAAACCGGTGTCATTGATTCGCTCCAACAGATATTGCGGACTTCCTCCCGTAAAATACACGGCATCAAATGCGGACAACTCTTCAAAAGTCATCGCACGGTGAAGGTCGAAAATTTTGATGTTTTCCGCTGGGATTCCGATGTCCAGCAAATCGTTCATACACCCCGGCAAAACCGCTATTGCGGCAGGAGAGTTTGCGGCTGTGGGAATCCATAGCGCATGGATTTCTTGCGGATTTTTTCCGACAAACTCCAAAAAAGCATTGCGTATCGCTTGGGTTTCAAATCCTGCAGAAGAAAGAATCATTTTTTTCATGTTCAAAACTCCTTTGTTTTTTCTTATATTATAACACACCAAACACGACAATAGTGTGTCGTGTTCAAAAATAATTTTTCAAAATATTTTCAACGGTAGAGTTACCGTGGAGTAATATCTTGACGGCAAACATCAATCATCATCTTCAACCTCAATGACGTAATTCCAAGCAACAACCCTATTCCGCAACACGATAGTCCCCATGCTGTAATAGGTTTCCGGCTCAAACGCATACACTTCCACAACAGCATCGTCAAATTCGCCTTCAACTCTTGCAATCGGGTTAATATCGTTTATATATTCACCGGGGCGAATCAGTCCGCTTTTATAAAGCTCGTTACCGTCTTCGTCTGCAATCATACACATAAGATACGCATCGTTTTCTTCAGGATTCGTAAAATAAACCGTCAGCGAATCATCGTCATTACGCCTGATAATCCCTACGAATCCTACATAAAAATTCCCGGTGTCAATTACGCTGTAATGGGTATTATCATCCGGCGGCGCGGGAACTCCCGACAGTGAGTTTTTCTCGAACGGGGGCGGCTTGTACGGCTTTTCGTAAGTGTACAAAAAGATTGCTGCTATCGTAAATGCGACCGCTGATAACACACATATTAACGGCAAAACCCAATTATTGGGTAACTTTGTTTTTAACTCGCTCATAATTTTACCCATGCCCTTTCTGCACAAATGTGCCATAAAATTTCATTTTTCCATTTACGTAGATTAATTTTCAAACTTAACCATCCCTTTCTATCTTACTTGCAATGTGACAGCGAATTGTGTTTCAACCATTACTCTGGCGTTGGAATCGGGATTGTAAAATGTGAGGTACACAATTGCATCATATTCGCCGCGGGGCAAAACCGCGCCATTGGGATGTTCACTGAGCGGAATGCTTTCCAATCGATACCCCGGGGGAACGCTGCCCGATTTTGCAAGCACCGTGCGGTGATTTTCCGGGTCGTACATGGGGTTTTCGCTTAGCTTTCGTTGGTCGGATTCGCTTCTTCCCGCGCTACCCATAATTTCA
>WRLX01000153.1 GCA_009777415.1 Oscillospiraceae bacterium | reverse complement strand
GCAAGCTGCAAGGTATTGAAGTAATGGGAGGATTTTACGCTGTAAGCTTTGATACCAAATGGGATTGGGGACAAGCTGATCGCAGCGGAGCATCGAATATAATCATTGAGGATTGCATACTGCACGATTCCCGAAACGATGTAATTAAAATCAAACCCGGTTGCGACAACATTACCATCCGTTACAACGAAATTTACAATTCCGGACGGGCATATGCCGGAAGACCCGACTTTAATACGGGAGACTATAATTCGGAAGGCATTGACAATGTCAACGGCGACAAGATGCACGTGCACAATAACTATATCCACGATATTTGCAGTAATGGGGTCTATGCCAAAGGGGGCGCTATTGATGCGCTGATTGAGAATAACCGTATTGAACGCACCCATGGAGCCGGCATTATGGTTGGTTTTGATACCAGTCCCGAGTTCTTTGACCTTACGGTGAATCCAAAGTATTATGAAAATATTGGAGGTATTGTCCGCAATAACCTGATTATTGATGCGGGTTGGGAGGGCATTGGTTTATACGCCTCCAAAGATGCCCAAGTCTACAACAACACCGTGGTTAATGGCGCTTCCGGCGTAACTCACCGCAGTCCGATTTACTTTGGTGTTGCCACGCAAGATTGGGACAATCCAACCGGCTGTCCCCCAAGCGTCAACCCCAATATTCATCATAACATTGTAAGTCAGCCTTCTACCTATGAAAACCGAATGATAGACATTCGTTATGCCACCGGTGTTTACGCTTTTGGTCTCTCTGCCTTAGAGGGCAATCCCACGATGAACAATAACTGTTATTATATTGCGGGAAAAAGCGTGACTTTTACCGACAATCGCCCGCCTGCAGTGGAAAATATGGGGTTTGCTGCGTGGAAAACCCATATCAGTGGCGATACCGGTACCATTGAAGTGAATCCTGCCCTAAATGCCGATTATATGCCCACCAACGCACAGTGCGCCGGAATGGGGATACAGTTTTCTTTGAAACACAAATAGTGCATAACAATATCTCGTTTTTACAATTTCTATTTATCTGATAATCAATATTCATGTTTTCATAAAACGCCTAAAAATGGGTTTTCGGAGGGGACTCATCCATAAAAAGCAAAGAAATATTTTGTACATTTCCCCTATAAATTCTTTCAAAGAACGCGATTTCATAGATTCGCCTTATGAATGCGATTTTCCCCTGCGAGCTTGGCATTTCCGAGATATCGGAAACACATTAACTCAAGTTTGTGTGCTTATGCCTTTTTGAAGGCAAGTAACATTGGTCACTTTGCAAACGGGGTCGCTGTTTGATTACTCGCACAGTTAGCCACCACAAATGTACCCGACCTTTACGCTAAAGTTGCTGTTTTCATGCAATCAGTTTTTTTGCCCGTTCAATTTCTCTTTCGTGATATTTGATTTTATGTTCCACCTTTACAGGGTCATAAATGTGCACAAGATTGGGATTATACTGCGTTTTTTCACTCAAAATGTGCCAAATTATCACTAACATTTTTCTTCCAATGGCAACTAAAGCCTTTTTTCTTGATTTACGTATGGCTAATTTGGTAAATTTATCCATAAAGAAACTGCCTTTTGTTCGCGAAGCAGCCCATGCTACCTGAACGATAATCGCCCTCAGATGCTTGTTGCCTTTGGTGGTAGCGGTACTCTTAAATTTTCCGGCGCTTTCATCGTTTCTCGGACGCAGTCCCGTCCATCCGGTAAATTTCCCGCTATTCTCAAAGGCGCTCATATCGCCTCCCGTTTCGGCTACGATTATCATTGCCGATATTTGGCTTACGCCCGGCAAGGTGGTCAGGTTGCTGATTTCTTCGCTAAAATGTTCTTCACAAAGTTTTTGCATTTCATTCAAATAGAGTTGTATTTGGCTTTCAAACAAATCAAACTGCTGTTTGCAAGTGGTCAGTTTAAGGCGGTGATGCGCCTTCATATTGCCGCTCAAAGATTCTTTTAATTTACCCGATTCCTTGTTTTTTCGGTTACCGTAAACTAATCGCACAAGCGTATCGGGGTCGGTTTCGCCGCGGAGCAACGCTTCGACAATCTGCCTGAAACTCTTGGAATCAATATTGCTGATACAGCTGCTCAAACGAATGCCGCACATTACTAAAATTCTGTCCATTTGTGTCAAAATTTTTGTCCGCTGATTGACAAGTGTTCGGTATTCGCGGGTGTAACTGCGCAATTCCTGTATCAGAGGACAGGGTACTAAGCTGCTGCGCAGCATATTCTTGTGCAGCAGTTCAGCTATCCATTGGGCGTCTTTTGCATCGCTCTTCCTGCCCGGAAGTTGCTTGATATGAAGCGGATTTACCAACTTCAATTCAAACCCCGTTTCGTACAGAATATCCCATACCGGAACCCAATACGAGGCGGTACTTTCCATTGCCACTTTTTTTACTCTTTCCGACTTCAAATACTCGCCAAGTGAGCGAATCGATACGGTTGTCGTCGAAAACTCTTTTACGGCAGAATAGCTTTTCCCATCGTATATCGCACAAAATATCGTATCTTTGTGCACCTCTAAACCTGATGTTTTCATCTCTGTTTTTTTTATAAATTGACCTTAAAGATACGAAAATTCGGGTTTAGATGCTTTTATGAAATGTCGGTCTGCCAAACTCCGGATAATTTTTATGCGTTTGTGTATAATTTGGCGGTTTTATGCTAACTTTGCTCCAAATTATTAAAACGAATAGAAGATGGCACAGGGGAGTTTGATACGTTTTGATTGGGCAATTAAACGGTTGTTGCGCAATAAGGCCGATTATACGGTATTGGAGGGTTTCTTATCGGTTCTTTTGAATGAACCGATCAAGATTTTAAACATCAAAGAGGGGGAGTCCAACCAGACACATCCCGAAGACAAGTT
>WRLX01000152.1 GCA_009777415.1 Oscillospiraceae bacterium | reverse complement strand
ATTGAGTTTGGTAACGGCGATTCGTTTGAATGGGCAAGAGATATGACGACTAACCAAACCAATGATACCCCGCAAGACAAAGACATAGTATTCGCATTAAACCCTCAGCCGCTTATTGATGCGGGAGTCGATGTTGAAAATATCGAGGGTTGGAGCTATGTAACGCTTCAAATGATGGGCGAATCTATTCCTAAGTTAGTAAAAGCTTTTGATTTAGGCTAATTTAATAAGTTGCGCGTTTTGTGCAGGAAGGACAAGAGTAAAAGTGTGGAACTCTTACTCGGTAAAATGGGAAAACGAATTTTTATGGCACGCTTTGTGCAGAAAGGACAATGGTAAAAATGTGAAAATAATGTTTTTATCAGTGATTTTGGCGTTTTTGTTAGTTGTAACCGCCGCTTGCGGTTACAACAAGAATGCCGAATCGGAAGAGGTTTCTTCCGAAACAGGAACATCGGATTCAACCGCAGTTACTGCTAAACCAAACGCGACCGCGACTACAACTGAAACGACTGCCGAGTCTTCAATTGTTTCAACCGCTACCATGCCCGCGACAGCCGCCGCAACTACACAACGGCAAACAGCATCGCCGCAGTTGTTTACCGAACCCGCCCCTGTATTACAACCCGACCCGACACCACCGCCCGAACCCGACCCGTTCCCCGAAACAATATACGCGCCGCCGCCCCCTCCTCCGCCACCACCACCACCTCCTCCGCCGCCCCCGACTGAACCGCCCCCACCCGCTAATATTACAACCGCTTTGACTGTAAGCGGCATGACTTGCGGTGCTTGTGTATCCAATGTGGAAAGGGCGGTGTCCGCTTTGGGAGTAATAAGCGTTTCGGTGGACTTGTCATCGGGAGCGGTCACGGTAGTCCACGAAGCAAGCCTATCGGTGGACACAATCCGAAACAGCATTATTGAAGCGGGTTATCAAGTGTCGTAAACGGGAAAACGAATTTTTATATCACGTCTTGTGAAGAAAGGACAAGGGTAAAAGTATGAAAAAAGTAACGGCGATTACGCTTGCTGCTATAATGGCAATATCATTTACGGCAGGTTTATGGGCGGGAACAGATACCGAACGTCCGCTCGGCCATGTAAGAGGCGACACCAATGTCACAATTTTTGATGCACTTGAAATACTCAAGTATATAGTGGGGATGAATTGTGAAATCAAAGAAAACGGCGTTATAAACCAAAGCGCGATGAAAGCCGCGTTAATCGTTAATCCGAACGCGCTTGAGCCGACAATCTTTGATGTACTCGAAATTTTGAAGCATTTAGTCGGAATGGATAATATTATTGACGGGACTTTTAATCCCCAAAGAACCACAGATTCCGCGACAATCACGACCACCGCCCCGGAAATAACCGAACCACTTCCGGTGACAACTACATCGCCTGATACGACAACGGTGCTGACTGTCAGCGGCATGAGCTGCGCCGCTTGCGCAACTAAAGTAAAAAATGCTGTAACAGCCTTGGCGGGCGTTGTTGATGTAACAGTAGCTCTTAATACCGGACGGGTGACGGTAGTACACAACCGCAGCTTGAATGTCGATGTGATTAAGAACGCGATAATCGCGGCGGGTTATCAAGTGGAATGAAACAAACAAAAAAGCCACTGCTTGGCTTTGCAGTGGCTTTTTTGTTTTGGGAAGGTGTAGTTTGAAAATAAATCAAGATGTGGGTTCTATCGCCGTGGGATTATACTATCCATCCCCACAATATACTTCAAAACCTCCAACACATCAAATATAGTAGGTACACCGCTCGCTTGCGACTGCTCTGTAATCAATGCCGCATTGAGCGAATTGCCGCACCTGGCAATAGCCCCGTCCATTCCGACAATCGCCTTCAAAATCTCAAGCACATCGAAAATATCAATCGTTTCCTCACCGCGGACTTGCCCTTTCGGCGCAACACCGTTATTTTCGGCAGTCCGTACACAAAGCGGGCAGTCATCACAAGGCATACCCGGATTAGGAGGAATAATTATACCGCCACCAACCTCAACAATGTTAGCCCAAAAGTCCAAAACTTGTCGATATGCTCTCGTTGAGCCGACCGGAACATAGAATGTGAGGTCGGTGTCCATGTAGAACTCAAAAGCGTGTGAGTGTATAAACTCGTTCCCGAAAGCAGGCGGTGTCGGGCTTTTGAATGTAACATTCTGCAGGTGCGGATGAGTACCAATAAACGCAGCGGCTCCAATGCTTGTAACACCCGCGCCGATTGTGACATCGGTCAAGCCGGTACAATAAAACGCATAGTCACCTATGCTCGTAACACTGTCCGGGATTATGACTTCGCTCAAACTTGTGCAATTCTCAAACGCACGTTCTCCTATACTCTCAACACTGTTGCCGATTGTAATTTCGCTCAAGTTTGTGCAACCATTGAACGCATTGTCACCTATGCTTGTAACGCTGTTGCCAATTGTCACAGTTATTAAGCTTGTGCAATCCCAAAATGCCGCTTCACCCATGCTTGTAACGCCGTTGGGGATTGTGATTTCTATCAAACTTTTGCAACCCATAAACGCATACTTTCCTATGCTTGTAACGCTGTCGGGGAGTATCACAGAAGCCAAGCTTGCGCAATCATAAAACGCAAAGTCGCCTATGCTCGTAATGCCATCGGGGATTGTCACTGAGCTCAAGCTTGTGCACTCCTCAAACGCAGAGTCGCTTATGCTCGTAACACCATCCGGAATTGTAAATTCTACCAAGCTTTTGCAATCCCGGAACGCAGATTCTCCTATTGACGTAACAGTGTCCGGAATTGTGAGTTCTACCAAGTTTCTGCAATCCCGAAACGCGCTGTCTCCTATGGTTTCAACGCTGTTGCCGACTGTCACCGTAGTCAAATTTATGCAACCATAAAATGCCAATTCCTCTATA
>WRLX01000151.1 GCA_009777415.1 Oscillospiraceae bacterium | reverse complement strand
CTGCTCGCCACGCTCCCCCGGAATACCGGGTAAACCCTGCTCTCCCTGTATGCCTTGCTCTCCCTGTTCACCTCTTTCGCCGGGTTCACCCGGAACTCCTTGCAAGCCTTGTATGCCTTGTTCTCCCTGCTGTCCGGTTTCACCAGTTTCGCCACGTTCTCCTTGGATTCCTTGAAGTCCACGCTCGCCGGGCAGTCCGTCTTGTCCCGGAAGTCCTCGAATATTTCGAGCGGTCGGCGGTGTGTCTGTGCTGTTTTTAGTCCACGTTAGATTACTATCGGCATCAACATCGGGAAGCCACACATCTCCACCCACGCCGTCCCCACCAGTAGCAGAAATTATAGGGTTTTCGGGGTCTGTGC
Source organism: Oscillospiraceae bacterium (assembly GCA_009777415.1). Lineage (GTDB taxonomy): Bacteria > Bacillota > Clostridia > Oscillospirales > Ruminococcaceae > Ruminiclostridium_E. The sequence continues at coordinate 2,667 of WRLX01000151.1, read as the reverse complement.
GGTCGATTGTGATATTTGCACCTGCCGCCAAGGGGTTTTCTTTGCTTTCGGCTGTGTGCTGTGCAATATTCGCCGCATTTTTCGCCTCATCAACCCCGTTGTACAATTCCGCAAAATTATTATCAAGGTTGTTTACAAGCGTTTGACCTGTATCGCCTATATTTGTTCTTCTGTATGCCATACTCACCTCATGCCATTATTGTTTGATTAGCGGTAATAATACCGTCCGCAAGTACTCTGTAAATCGTGTTAGGCTGTCTGGGCGGGGTGTCGAGGAAGAACCTCGTGTTGGGCGGGGCGGGGGGGTCGCCGGCAGCAATCATGCGTAATGCTTGTTTCCAATTCTCGGGATTATGCCCCGTACTCCGGGCAATAAGAATCACGTCCAACAGCGACCTCGTGCTTTGTATGCCGTTATGCTCTGCCCAATCGCTCAACGCTTGAACCCAATTAGCAGGGTTATACCCCAAACCTTTTGCAATCGAAATAAAGTCCAACCACCAAGCCCCAAAGGGGGTGGCGGAATCGCCTATGGTGTTCCTTATCGAGCGCAATGCGCTCCGCCAACTTCTCATATAATCACCTATTGCCCGCTTAATTCCGCTTTTTTACCGTCAATCATTTTTTGGATTGTTTCGGCTTTTGCATTTGCATGAGGCTTAAAACCCAAATCCTCAGCTTCTGCTCGTAATTCTTCCAAGGTTTTTTCGCTGCCCTCTTCGCCCTCAGCTTCTGCTCGTAATTCTTCGGGCAGTTCGCAATAACTCCGTTTTTCGGTGTTATATCCAAGAGCCACACCGTTGATAATTTTTTTAATAATCATAATACACCTTACCCTTTCGATATAATTCTCGCAATCGGAATCGACCTTAAATCAATAGTGCTTGTGCGGTCGCTGTTTTTGATGACTTCCCAGTTTACACCAAGAGCGAGTTCCGAAGCTGTAGGCGAAAGCCCGCCTTGGGCAACCTGCGTGTAGCTTATTCCTTTAGGTGCGTAGATTTTGCGCTGCCTTGTGTGAAGTTTGTCGATACCGCCGTTCGCCTCTTCGTCGCGGCTCGTCGAAGAAGGATTTTTGACAGGCAAATCGGTGTAATCAAACGCGTTGTCTCCGAGAAGGTACGACGTGTAATTTCCCGTATTGGCATCGTAGAGCCTGTCGTCCATTATTACGGTTCTACCGTTCACTGTCGCGATTGGGGCATTGCGCGTAAAGCCGTTTATGTCGGTATATTTCATATATTCGACAACCGCTATCTTCGTAAGATTAGCTACGACAAACGAGTGCATCCATGCGAGCGTGAGCGAGTTCATGTTTTGCCCTGCCGCTTTTTGCGAAGCCGTTATAATGGTTGTTTCGTTGAACCTCGAGCCTTCGCCCGCCTCGCCTGAAATATCATGAGTGTGCGAAGTCACAAAGGGCGAATCCAAAGCGCCGAGCATTCCAAACATCCCTTTGAGGATTGCAAGGATATCCGAGATATTAACATTATCGTAATATTCGTTTACCTGACTTGCAATTTCGGGCACAAAATCTTCACCCGTGACAGACATTGTAAAGTCTTTTTCCTGCCATCCTTTCATGCGCCCGATTACTGTGATGTCCTGTGAGAACGTATCGAGGTTGTCGGAGCTCATGTTGGTTACACCATCGTAATTGTCAACATCTCCCCCGAGAATGCCTTTGTACGGCACAGTTGCTCTGTTTCCGCCGGTCTGGTCAACGAATTTCGACGCCCATTCATTTCTGCGCCTAAACGCGCCGCTCGTCAAAATCGCATTAGTCCTTATCAAAGGAACTCTTTCGCGGTATCTGTCAAACACCTGCGGATTCCAAATTTTGTTATCAAAAATACTTTGTCCCATTTAAATTTATTCCTTTCTTTGTTTATCTAAAGTTGAGATTTCTTTGAGGATTGCATCTATGTTTTCGGGATTTTTGTTTGCCTCAGCCATGAGCTCTGTTGCGGTCTTTCCCGCGTATGGGTTATCCGCGTTAGCGGGTGGCTTCCCCACATCCACCCCATTAACCCGTACCGTCCCGAACATATCCGTCCAACCCGCACCCTTGACCGCCTCAATGTGCTTTTCAACGTCCTTGATTTTATCCCCGTCAAGTTCAATTGCGGACTTATCAACGTCCTTAGCCATTTTCTTTACGTATTTGGGATTTGCACCCGCCGCAACCAAAGCCGCTTCAATTGCGGAATCGGTCTTAGCCGCTGTCTTTTCGGCTTCATAGCCGTCTTTAAGCTTTTTAACTTCATCGTCCTTTTTGGAAATAGCCTCATTGGAAGATATTTTTAATTCCTCATACTTCTTTTTCCAATCCGCGCCGTCATCGGGCATAGTGTCAACCTTTTTTTGCAACTCCTCAAGCTGTTTTTGCAGTCCTTTTTCGCGCTTTTCGGCTTCCTTTTCAGCTTTGGTTTCGGCGGCGGATGTTGCTTTTTCCTTTGCCGCCTCAATGCCCTCACCGTGCAGTTCAAGGATTTGCTTGATGTGGTCGTTGTCATCGATTCCGATGTCTTTTAAAGATTTCTTGTTCATAGTTTTGTTCTGGTATGATATATTCATAGCTAAATCACACCGTTTCCTTTCAAAGATTTGGTTTAGCTGGATGCCCTATGAGGCATACTGGTAATAGCAACCTGCGGACTTTTTATA
>WRLX01000150.1 GCA_009777415.1 Oscillospiraceae bacterium | reverse complement strand
ACAGGAGGTCGAACAGTAATATAACGAACCAATCTATTGGCGGAAACATAGTCACCCCTAAAAGAAAACTCCCAATTCCCAACATCGGGATATCGTATTTTAACAAAACTATATCCATCTTGTTCGCGTTGCTGGAATGTTGTTTCTCTGTACTCTCCGCCGCCGGGCATACGAATTTCTAAATCTTCAAGAGCATTGTTGTGAATTAGGAGTATGTTTAACTCGTATATATCCTCATCGGCGTAAAAATTTGCAATCTGAACTCCCTCTGAAGCATCGAAATTTAAGCTAACATCGGCATTTCCATTAAAAAGACTAATGTAAATTTTAGAGAAAATCTCCGGAATGTCCCAGTTTGTCTTTGCTTCATAATCCCGTGCTGCATTTCCCGGAGAAGACGAGAGTTCAGCGAGATCTTGAAGAAACTTCATATTAAGCGAACCGTCGAAATTAAGCCCTATGGTATAAAGAGGAATACCCGCATCCCCAAAAGCACGCGCTGTATTACGACACCTTTCCTCACCTTGTTGTTGGTTTAGTCCGCTGCTCGATGGCATTACAATATTTCCGTCTGTAAACAAAATAGCAACTCGTTGATTTGTAGAAGTAGTTGAATTAAATAATCTCAATGCGTCATCAAGCGCATCAGGAATATTTGTCTGCCCATCAAATCCACTTGTCATTAAATTATTGCGAATTCTTGATCTTGCATGAGTTACGGGAGTGAGTGGCATACTTTCAATGACATTTGTACTGAAAGTTACATAACCAATTTGCGAAGACGAGTTTTCTAAAAGGTCAGCAAAAATTGACACTGATGTAAGCGATACTTTTTCACTATCAGCATAGTTCATTGACCCCGACAAATCCATAATGAAAACTACATCAATAGCCGGTTCGTCATTTTCTTCGGCGAATACAACAAACGAGAAGCAATTCACAACTAAAGTAATAAGTAAAATCGATATAAGAACCTTCCTCATAATCCCTCCTTTTTGCGATACAAAAATAATTCATATTTTGATTGTCACCTTCTCACTCCTTCGCACCTCATCAACCCCAACCCGGACATCCCGCATTGTCCCAAGCACATCAACTCGAACAACAACCGTGCGACCATCGACTTCCACAATCTTGCCATCGCACCCGGCAACCGACCCGCTCACGACCTCGACCATATCGCCTACTCGCAGCACTACGGGTTCACGTCGCAGAAGCGGATGACTCGCAGACACACACGGTTTCGCACCGGATTTCACAACGCTGTCTCTGTACAAAAGTGCAACCTCGCACTTGGACGCTTGCCCTAACATTTGCAACCTTACAGTGGCGCTTGACTGGTTACGATTGACCTTTGTAATCTCACCGCCGTGCTTTTCGAGATGATTCTCAAGAATCTGAATCCGCTCACCATCATCCACCGCCGCAAAAGCCGGAATATGAAAATCGTCATCGAGTATGTCAAGGAACGCCGCCATAACATCACGGTCTTTTTGGGTAAACGCCTTGGACTCCCCGTGTCTGCCATTGTTTGAAAGCAAGCGGAACAGCTTGGGGTCGGTGAAGAGCAACGGCTCAATAGCCCCGACTGCCTTATCCGATGCGTTTTTCGTCGCAATAAAAACATAGCCGCTTATTAAAGCGGTTCTCACAATCTTGGTGACTTTCCCCTTCTTCTTAAAGGAGTAGTCCTTTGTCGGCACAAAGACCGCATACTCGTCTTCGTCAAGACACTTACGCAGCTGCTCGGCAGCTTCCTCTTCTTTGCCTGTCATCACAAACACAACAAAAAAGCTCGTATCTTCTACGAACTGCACTTTTTGTATAACTTCGATTTCTCGTCCCTCCTTGAAGCGTCGTCATCGAGGCATAGCTTCGCTAAGGAGATGGCGAACGCTTTTTTCACGTTCCCCTCCGAATACGGCAACGTCCCCTCAATTACTATGAGTGGCGACGAGGCGATGACCCGCATCCGCTAAGATGAACTGAACAGCCTGTTCATCTCCAAGGCACAATCACTATGCCTGTTATTAAAGTTCGTATCGTAGCGATTTTCGTAAATGTTGCAAGATTTACGAAAATCCGCTTCTTAATCACCTCGCCGAGTAGACTGCCGAGAGCGAATTCATGCACTTCTGCTTATGCTCGAAAGTCGAATGGGAGTAAATACTTAAAGTTACCGCAGCCGAAGTGTGTCCTAACACCTCTGACAGGGTCTTTACGTCAAAGCCGCTTTCCAACGCTCTCGTGGCGAATGCGTGGCGGGTTTGGTGGAATTTGATGTCACGCACACCCGCTGATTCGAGAATCTTCTTAAACCGATTCTGCAACGTCCGCGGCTCGATGGGCTTACCTTTATAAGAGAGTACCCATTCGGTCGGCGAGTCAGCCTTAAAGTCAAGAAGAACGCCACGTAGGAACTCCGGCAGTGGGATTGCCCGCTCCGAAGTCGGTGTCTTCGGTGTCAAGAAAGCGATTTCAGTCTTGCCATCGTCAGTACGAATCCGCTGGATGGTACGGTTGACTCGGAGCAGATTCCGCTCGAAACTGATGTCCGTCCAGCGAAGAGCGCAGGCTTCGCCAATTCTGATTCCGGTGTAAAGGCAGAGGATTACTGCCACGTAGTCATTACTGTCGCGGCTTCTTGCCGCCTGCTCGATGCGTTTCTGCTCGCCAACCGACAGCGAATCCACGAGGCATTTGGGGCGTTTTGGGAATTCCACCTTCAGTGGGATTCCGACCGACGCCTTCAGCAAATTGAAAACGGACTGCACGGTATTCACCGACAGTCCGTTCTGTTTAAGCAGTCTGTTCACAAAGTCCTGTGCTGTGTCCGAAGTCAACGAGCCACAGTCCGCGTTCCCAAAATATGGGGCAATATAACGCTCGAGATGCCTCCGGTAAATGCCGAGAGTTGAGGGTTTAAGCCGCAAACTCGATGTTTCAAGATGGCGCTCGACCGCGCCGATTACAGTGTTTTGCATAAGATTGAACCTCCGATAAGATTAATTTTCCGCCTCGAAATTGGCGTCAGAGTTAGTGTCAGACGGCTCGCCGAAAAAATTTCTCAAATTTCTTAAACTTTTTTTCAAAAAGGGGTTGCAATTTGAAATCGAATGTGTTATAATAGTAACAGTGATGTCGAACGCTG
>WRLX01000149.1 GCA_009777415.1 Oscillospiraceae bacterium | reverse complement strand
AAACTCCCTACTCCCATAGCTTTCCTACTCCCGGTTCAAACCGTGTAAATTGAACATTGGACTGCCCTCCTTAATAAATGTGATACTACTATTGTATACTATGATGATTCATTTGTCAATACTTTTTGTAAAAAAATTCCTAAAAGTTTCTTTCGACATTATTCGACAACGGTACAATATGTTGAGGTTTGAATTGGGTTAGTCACAATATAAAAGCACTCCTATACAGAAGTGCTTTTCAAAAAAAGGGGTAGCTGATTAACAACTATATTTGTTAAAAATGTTAATGCGTTGTTTGCGTATCCTACTCCGCCAAAGCCCGCTCAACCGCCGCCACATCAAGCCGCGACTCCCAATCGGGGTTGCTCCTCTGCCAGTCAGCCCAAAATGCCTCCCATTTGTCTTTGCCGAATGTGGAGATTATGTCTTTGGCGGAGATAATAGTGTTCCCGTGTTCGTCTGTGCTTCGGGAATAATACTCGACACCAAGCTCATAATTTATTGACTTCTTTTTAAACAGGTCATTTAAATTATAAATTGATTGTTGAGGAATCAAGCTTGCAAAAACACCTCTTTCCAATTGGTTCAACGTGAATAAATAAGTTTCGCCTATTTCGATTTCGGGCATATACTCCTCTAAAGGAATGCCTCCGCCCGTCCATACACCCATTTTCTCAATCAAACTAAGCTGCTCCTCAACGCGATAGTCTTTTATTCCGCCGTTCATCATCATTTGGACTTTGTGAACCATTTCGCCCTTGTATGACGTGATAATGTCAATATCATATATTGTATACAGCCAACGATTGTGTTCTTCAGTCTTTTCGGTAGGTGGTAATCCTGTTTCGGCATTAAAAACCTCAAAAGAGATACCTGAAATTTTTCCGATAACTACCGTACCCGCCATTTCCGTTAACTCTCTCGCGCTTTCAAAAGGGCGGTATGTCGGCGTTCCTATAATATATTCTGCTTTTGTTTCCCTATCGTTTTCGATGCTATAGTTGTTCGCAGGTGTTTCACTGCAAGCCGACAAAACGACAATCATCAGCGCAAGGGACATACATAATAAATTTTTCATGAAATTATTCACCTTGTAAATTAGTTTTTACTTGTCCAAGTAAAGGCTACCGCCGTAACAGTAGCCTTTACCCATGACTACTCCGCCAAAGCCCGCTCAACCGCCGCCACATCAAGCCGCGACTCCCAATCGGGGTTACTCCTCTGCCAGTCAGCCCAAAATGTGTCCCATTTGTCTTTGCCGAATGTGGAGATTATGTCTTTGGCGGTAATATCGGGGTATCCGACAGGAGCAGTTCTCGCAAAAGGATTATCAAGGTTATAAATGCATTGGTCGGGGTTTCGCGGCGAAGAGCTAAACTCGTCAAATTGCTTTAGCACAAATAAATAAGTTTCACCTATTTTAAGGGTATTGTTTTCCCCCTCGTGGACTAAAATACAGTCTATGCCATACTCTTTTATTACCGCCAATTGCTCCTCAACAAAGACATCTTTCATCCCCCCTACCATTAATATTTGCGTGGGCGAAACTCCCTCGCCTTTGTAAGTTGCAATCGTTTCAATGTCATATACGGTAAATAAATCAAAAACTCTCCATGGCTCAACAACTTGACCATAGTACTCGTCATAGCGTTCCTTAGCTCCCTCTTCGGGTGGATAACCGGTTCTTGAGTCCGCAACACGAAACGATATATCGGTAACTTTCGCCGTTATAACAAAATCGGTATCCTTGTCCCGCACTAAACCTTCAGCACTTTCCCACATAACCCAATCGGAGTGTATTGAGCCATACTGCACTTCTCCCGCTGTTTCCTCTGTTTCAAAAATCACCTCGCTAACATTGATTTCGCCCGCTTGGTTACTGTTATCGTAGTCTTCTGTACTGCTACAAGCGGCTAAAGTGGTTAGCGAGAGCAGTGTACATAATAATTTTTTCATAGTTTTACCCATGCCTTTCTGCACAATGTGCTAAAAATTTTGTTTTTCCGGTTTAGTTTTCTTTAATAACGCTTAGTCATAGACAAATCTAACATTGTGAACATCGTAAACTTGAGGTACTCGTATAGTTTCGCGATCCCTCGTTGTGTTCATTATTGAGGAATTAGGGTTAGAGGGGGCAGGGTTGTCACCTAACCAAAGCAAATGCCCCATTTCATGTGCAATCACACTTTGCCTAAAGTTCGCAGTTGAGCCGATTGTGCGTGTGTTAATTAAAATTTCAGATGTAGTGGTAACTACATATTCAGGTGGTCTTACTATTACTCTTCCCAAAAAATCCGTATTAGGACCGGAATACCAGTCAACTTCAATCGTGTGCTGATTTGGCCCTGCGGTTGTCGTGGTGATATTCACGCCCGACCCGGAATTGTTCCATGCGTTGCGGGCTGAATTGATGAGTCCGGTCCAAAGAGATGTAGTTGTTGTCGCACCCATTAGTTGGATTGTAAAATTCCTGTTTGCCAACCCTCCGCCGGGGCAAAATGTGCCGGTGGGTTTTTCAAACGTAAACGAACCGCTCACCTGAACAGGAACGAGAAGCGTGTTATTCACACGAAAGCGATACACACCACTTACGGGAACTCCCAAGATTTTATTCGTTTTAATGGTGTTTTGCGGCGGATTTCCCATATAAAATTGGAAAGAGTAAAACTGCCCTGTTGACACATTAACGACACCGAATATAATGCTGCTCGGCACAACCGGCAATGGGACAGTCGGCGTAAACCTCAAATCAACACCGAGCCAATCCCCCGCGTTCAGGTATATGTCCCGCGAATCCGTGTGCAATGTAGCCGTCCCCATAGAGCGGTTAATTGCAAAGTTCCGCGGTGGCGGAATCGCCCCGACAGGCACAATCAACGCGCTTATTATACCTATAATAAGCGAAAATGTCAATGCCATGCCGATTAGTTTTTGTGTTTTCCTTAGTTTTGCCATGTGGAATACCTCCTTAAATAGTTTTAATAAATTGAAGCCCGTCAAGGCTAACCTCGTCACCCCAACCACGTCATTATTCCCGCAAAATTCAAGTACCACCTCTTTTCTGTTAAAAAACTCCCTACTCCCATAGCTTTCCTACTCCCGGTTCAAACCGTGTAAATTGAACATTGGACTGCCCTCCTTAATAAATGTGATACTACTATTGTATACTATGATGATTCATTTGTCAATACTTTTT
>WRLX01000148.1 GCA_009777415.1 Oscillospiraceae bacterium | reverse complement strand
CCGTTATCGGGTTTTACAACACTGACTTTGCCGGAGCTTCCGCCGCCGTATACATAGTCATAGTTGTTGCTTGCGATAAAGATATAATTTCCGTCAGTCTTTACTATATCGCTTTCTTGAACTCCTTCAACCTGATTGTTTGTGTCGGAAAAATCGCTTCTGTTCCCTAACTCACCTCCCATTTCTTCGGCTTCACCCCCGCCACGAGGTAATGACATACCTCTTTGCGTGGCAAAAGAAGCATCAGAATCAAACTCTAACACTTCGTCTCCACGTCCGTCGTCAATTCCTGCCCCGGTAAATCGGTTTGACGGACTCGCTGAAATATAGTCGTAGGTTTCTCCGTAACGCTCATCATTGGCGAGTTTAACCATTTGGAACACCTCGCTGTAATCGTCTGCAATGCGGGATATGTCTTCGCTTGAATTGTCACTCGGCTTGTCATCGTTTTGTTTTTTGTTATCAATCGACTGATGACAGGCGGAGAGCATAAACATCATAGCTCCCGACAACAACAGCGCTTTCAAAGATAACAGACGTTTTTTAGTAACTTTCATTGTTTTACCCATGCCCTTTCTGCACAAATGTGCCATAAAAATTCGTTTTCCCATTTACATAGATTTATTTTCAAACTTTTACCCATGCCCTTTCTGCACAAATGTGCCATAAAAATTCATTTTCCCATTTACATAGATTTATTTTCAAACTTTTACCCATGCCCTTTCTGCACTAAATGTGCAACAAAAATTTAACTAACACCTATAACACAATGCCGTAAGTAAAAAGGTTGCAAAAATTTTAAAAAAATTTTGACATTAATACGATTATACTATATAATGAAATAGTATGCAAGAGAAATTTATGGAGTTTTTTATGTTTTTTAAAAAAAAAGTCAGTTTAAACGCTTCAAATTCAGGCGGCGGAATAAATTTTATAATCTGCGGCTTGGGCAATCCGGGAACAAAATACGAGAACACCCGACACAACTGCGGATTTATGGTAATCGATGATTTGGCGACAAAGTACAGTCAAGACAAAAAGCTGAAAAAGCTGAAATTCAAGTCGCTCACAGGTGAAGCCGTTATAAACGGCACAAAGACGTTGCTTATGAAGCCGTCAACCTATATGAATTTGAGCGGACAAGCAGTCACCGAGGCAATGCGGTTTTACAAACTGCCGCCCTCAAAAGTCCTTATAATATGCGATGATATTAATTTAGACATCGGCATAGTGCGAATACGCGAAAGCGGAAGCGATGGCGGGCAAAACGGACTGAAAAATATAATAATGCTGTCGGGGGCGGACGATTTTCCGCGTGTGAGGATTGGCGTAGGTAAAAAGTCGCACCCGAATATGCAATTGAGCGATTGGGTTTTATCGCCTTTTTTGAAGTCTGAAAAAGAGCCGCTTGAGTTCGCTCTCGCAAACGCACTTTTGGCAGTTGAAACAATTGTCGGGGGCAATATTATCGGCGCAATGAACAAAATTAACGGCGCGAAATACACAATTTAGCAATAATGCACAAAAAAACAAAAAAATCAAAGAAATGTTTGTGCAAATTCCCGCCCTTGTGCAAAGTCCAAATAAGTGTTATCATAGTATTATAGGAAAAAGTTGTTAGAAATTAATAACGACTAATTAAACTAACATGGAGGAAAACTAATGAGTTCTAAGAATTACGGTCATTTTGACGAAAACAACAAAGAGTATGTCATAACGCGCCCCGACACACCATCCGCATGGGCAAACTATTTGGGTTCGCCCGAATACGGTGCGATTATTTCCAACAACGCGGGAGGTTACAGCTTTGTTAAATCCGGCGCAAACGGCAGGGTAATCCGCTATCGTTTTAATTCGGTGACTACCGACCAACCCGGGCGATATGTTTATTTAAAGGATTCCGACTCGGGTGATTTTTGGTCTGCATCGTGGATGCCTGTCGGAAAAAATCTGAACGAGTATAAGAGCGAGTGCCGCCATGGTACGGCTTATACCGTCATTTCCTCCGAGTACAGCAATATTAAGACCGAATCGCTTTACTATGTTCCGAAAGACAAGACTTATGAGGTATGGCGCGTTAAAGTTACTAACAACGATTCAAAGGAGAGGAAACTGGCTGTAACCGGATATGTAGAGTTCACGAACGACCCGAGTTACGAGCAAGACCAGGTAAATCTCCAATACAGCCTGTTTATTTCAAGAACTCACTTTAAGGACAGCTTTATAAAACAGGTGTATAACGAGAATTTCAATGACCCGCGTAAAGAGCGTTTCTTTGGGCTTGCGGGCGAAAAAGTGAGCAGGTTCTGCGGTGACAGAGACAAATTTGTGGGAGTTTATCGCGGCTATCAAAACCCGGTGGGGATTGAAACCGCCCTAAACGGCGACTTAAACTATTGTGGTAACTCTTGCGGCGCACTTCAGACGGACATTACGCTTAAACCGGGCGAAAGCAAAACTTTTGTTTATGTATTAGGCGAAAAAGGCGAAGCTGAGGCGGCGAAAATTATTGGCAATTATTCAGATGTAACAGTCTGCGAAAAAGAATTGGCGGAGCTGAAATCGTATTGGCACGGAAAGCTCGCGAATTTGCAGGTAAAGACTCCCGATGAGAACTTTAACGCAATGCTCAACACATGGAATGCTTATCAGTGTTTTATTACCTTTATATGGTCGAGGGCGGCTTCGTTCCAATACTGCGGGTTGCGCAACGGATTCGGGTATCGCGATACCGTGCAGGATATTCAGGGGATTATTCATCTTGACCCCGAAATGGCGTTAAATCAAATCCGTTTTATGCTCACTGCGCAGGTGAACAACGGCGCGGGACTTCCTCTTGTTAAATACACCCATAATCCGCCCCATGAAGACAAACCGGGCGACCCCTCATACGACAATGAAACAAAGCACGACAGCTACCGCGCTGACGATGCGTTATGGCTATTCCCGACTATTTACAAATACATCACCGAGACGGGAAATATCGCATTTTTGGATGAAGTGGTTGACTATGCCAATAACGGCGAATCGGGCAGTGTTTACGACCATCTTAAACGCGCAATTGATTTTTCAATGAACAACCTCGGAGACCACGAAATGCCCGCAGGACTTCATGCAGACTGGAACGACTGTCTGAGGCTCGGCAAAAAAGGCGAATCGACATTCGTTGCGTTCCAACTGTACTATGGTGTTGGCATTATGAAACTTTATGCCACCGAAAAGGGCGACAGTGAATACTTGAAATACCTTGATGA
>WRLX01000147.1 GCA_009777415.1 Oscillospiraceae bacterium | reverse complement strand
GGTCGCTCGGCGAGTACATCAGAACACGTACAGAATGCCAAGAACACCCAACAGAGCGAAAATGCAACGAGGAGCACCGCTGTTTCGGTGGTGTGTTGTATGCAGTCGAGAAGATTATGACAACCCTGCGGGCGGTCGCAGACGATGATGAGCAAAGGCAGTTGTGTGAATTTGTCGATAGCTTGGTTAAGAAGCCGTGAAAGCTATTACTACTCTATTGCTATTTTAGGGTGACGTCACAACAAAAATAATCCCTCATGAAACTCAGCAAACGCTGATTACAAAAGGGATTATCGTCATCTGACCCGTAGGGGAATCGAACCCCTGTCTTCGCCGTGAAAGGGCGAAATCTTAACCGCTTGACCAACGGGCCGAGTATCGCAACCGACAATTAAAGCTGAAGAAGTCGCATAGCGGCAGTCGGATTTGAACCAACGACACCCCGGGTATGAACCGAGTGCTCTAGCCAACTGAGCTATGCCGCCTCACAGTCACTACTGACTCTCTCATGTCCAAGAAGTATTCTAACATATAATTTTCGGTTTGTCAACCCTTTTTTGAAAATTTTTTAAAAAATTTTTTACCCCGTCCTCTGAGTGAAGAATCTCGACTTTATGCTGTGATAAATCTCAACGCCTCTCTTTTGCCCAAACCGCTTAACAGTGCCGATATAAAGCTCATGGGGCGACCTCGCCTCGGACAACAGCTTATCAACCACAGTGTCCATCTCAGCGTCCGCCTCCGACGATACTTCCAATATTTGGGAGGTAGTTTCAACAATTGTAATAGCTTCCTTCTCGTCAACCTCGGAAAAAACAATGGCAGATTCTTCCACAGAGGGAACAACCGCGGGAGTTGACGATTCCTCAACCGGCTCAATCATTTCAACTACCATCGCCTTCGCGCATTCCTCAACAGAGGGAGCAAGCGCAGGTGCGGGCGAAATCTTAGCTTTAGTCCGGCTATGGGAAAGCATGGCTTTTATAGTGTAAAAACGCCGAATTTTCGGCTTAACATTGATATTGCCGGATTCCCAAAAATCTATAACAAAATCAAAGCCGGCATCCTTGCTTATAAGGAAGAATTCGACCTTAGCCATGCCATTCTCCGAAACGGCGCAAGCATTAATAAGATAGCCTAAATAGGACGACATTTGGAAATCCAAGGCATTGCGTCCGCCACGTCGAACCTTATAATAACTCAGTTTAGCGCGCGAGAACATCAACTTGTGCATCATCTCAAAAGTTATCGTGTTAGCATTTTCGCTGTAAAAAATAACCACTTCATCGGTTTCGGCAAGAGTATCAACCCCCGCAATGCCATCGCAATGTACGTTTTCGTAATCTACCAAAAAAATCCTCATTTTTTCACCCATGCCCTTTCTGCACAAATGTGCCATAAAATTTCGTTTTCCCATTTACGTAGATTTATTTTCAAACTTTCACCCATGCCCTTTCTGCACAAATGTGCTGTTGAAAGTTTAATTTTCCGCATTTACGCAGACTTGCTTTCAAACTTCCACCATACCTTTCAAACTTGTTTTTTATAAATTATTTTATATTATAACACACTCTTGAATTAAATGCAATATCTTGGGGCATAATATTGTTACAAAATTTTTGTATGAAAGGAAGAAAATAACAATGACCCCAAAAGAACTCTTATACCTCGAGGATTCGCTTGGAATGGAGCAACAGCTTAACATCAAGTGTGCCGATTATTCGGGCAAAGTCCAAAACCCATCGCTAAAGAATATGTGTACGCAAATGGCACAACAGCACAAAACCCAATTTGACCGCCTGTTTAACCATCTTCACGGCTGATTTAACACAAAATTGAAAAGCAATTGCACATTTGTGCAGAAAGGAATGGTAAAAATTTGAAAGTAAATCTGAAGTTGTGCGGAAAACGCACTGTCATGGCTCGTTGGTGCCGGAAAGGAATGGTGTAAAATTATGCAAAATAAACAAATGAGCGACAAAGAGTATATGGAGGATTTGTTATTGACCTCCAAAACATTGAATGGGCTATACCACTACGCAACTCAGGAGTCGTCAACCGAACCGCTCCGCAGACAGTTTAAATGCAATCTTTCGGATTCAATGGAAATGCAGCATAACATTTACGCGACAATGCAGCAAAACGGTTGGTATCCACAACAGCAAGCACAGCCGCAACAAATCACCCAAGTCAAAACAAAATATCAATCCGCAATGTAATATAATGTAAGGTAACACCCTTACTTTCAATAAAATCCGCCGCACAAAGTCTACAGTGCGACGGATTTTATTACATAGTAAAGCACAGGCACAAATACAGACGGCAGTAAATTACCGACTTTTATTTTGGAGATATGCAACAGATTAAAACCGATTGCCATTATCAAAACTGAGCCGATAAGCGACATTTGAGCAACGACAACATCGCTGAGATACGGCGCGGCAAATACCGACATCAGAGTAATCAACCCTTGATACAGCCCTACTATTATTGCGGAAAAAATGACCCCGAACCCCATAGTGGAAGCGAATATCATAGCAGTTATTCCGTCAAGCACCGACTTAGCGAATAAAATATCGCTATTTCGCCCCACTCCGTCTTCAAACGCGCCTATAATCGACATTGATCCGACACAAAACACCAAAGCCGCCGTTACCAATCCTTTTGAAAAGGTTGAATTTTCTGAAGGCTTTGTAAATTTGTTTTCACAGATTTTGGCAAAATCATCAAGGCGACTTTCTATTTTTGCCGATTCGCCTATTAAGCCGCCGAGAGCGAGAGATATTATCATAATAAGTATATGCTCGGCTGAAACATTGCTTCCGATTACTGTAAATGAATTGCTTAACGCGCCGCTTATGCCGATTATTACGACCGCAAGCCCAATCCCCTGCATCAAGGTTTCTCTTATACGCCGAGGGAAAAAGCGTTTCAGCACAAGCCCCGCTCCTCCCCCGGCAATAATCGCCGCAACATTGACAATTGTCCCCAATCCGACCATAACACACACCCTCCTAATCGCCGTGAGCGGTAGTGTCAACACGCTCTAAACAGGCTCTAATGATGAAATAAGCGTACCCCGGTAAACGCCATTGCAATCCCGTATTTATTGCAGCACTCGATAACATTGTCGTCTCGGATTGAGCCGCCCGGTTGCGCTATATAGGACACTCCGCTTTTGCGTACCCGTTCAATATTGTCGCCGAACGGAAAAAACGCATCCGAAGCGACCGAAACTCCGTTTACATCGCTTAGATACTCCCG
>WRLX01000146.1 GCA_009777415.1 Oscillospiraceae bacterium | reverse complement strand
AACGGAGGAGGAGCTAACCATGATTGCTGAAAGAAACCCACAATTTCAACCGACTGTTGTCAGATTGCGTGAGTTGTCTGCCGATGAAAAGGCGCGTGATTTGTATGAACGTAGGGAAAAAGCACGGCGTGACCATAATATGTTTGTTAGAGGGGCTAAGCAAGAGGGGATTATTGAGGGGCGTATTGAGGGACGCGGCGAACGCTCTGTTGAGATTGCGCGAAACCTTATCGCAATGAATATGCCTATGTGGCAAATTGAAAAAGCCACGGGTTTAACACACAGAGAAATTGAAGGTTTGCAACTGCAATAACGATGAAAAATTTACTAAAGTTTCACAAAAACCTGACGACATATAATATAGTTGATAGTTGACAATTGAGAGTTGACAGTTATGGTGTCCGCTAACGCGGACGGATTTGAATTTCTTTGAAAGGTGGTTGCGTATGAAAAAGCGAATAAGTAGTTTTGTCTTAGCACTTGTAATGTTGGTTTGTCTTTTGCCGCCAAGTGCCGCTGATGATGGCGGTGCTGTAACCGTCAGGAGTGCGAATTTTTCGTTTTCCGAAAATGTTTTCACTGTTTCGTTAAATTTAGAAACCGCAAGGGCGTTAAGCACGCTTGATGTTGACTGCATACTTGTCCCGGCGGGGACTTCATCGGGGGCTTTAGGCACTTTCCAAAAATATCCAATGGAGCTTGGTCTCGACCAAACATACCGATTTGAAATTGAAGGCAAGGCGCGCCCGAATGTGACAAACGAGATGGGTTCGCGTTTCGTCTTTATGGATTATGAGCTACCGGACGGAAAACTACTTGAGTTCGGCGACTATAACCTGTGGTTTTTCGTGGACGACCTTCCTGCTATGACGGTTGAACGTTTTTGGCGTGTGATTATCAATATTGACGGCTTGGATTGGTATCAAAACGGCGACAGAAACAACATAATCTCTGCCGGAAGCAGAAGACCTGACTCTGTTATCGAGTTCGACGGCAGGGAGTCATCTAATAACGTAGAATATGTGATGAGAACGCAGAGATTTTGCTTTTACGTTTATAATGTTTCGCCCGGCCCCGCACGAGTTGAATATTTTAAAATTGACGAAAACCCGAGAACAAGCTCTCCGGCGGCATCAGTAGACATTCCCAAAACAGGAACAAACACCATTACTCATCCCACCAATTTAACGGGAATGTTCGCGCTTTATTATACCAAAGACGGCGGCGCGAACCGTGAGCTTTTCGCCTACACCTCTGTTTTCAAGGGGGTAGCTGTGTTCAGTGAATATGGCAGGGAACGTCCGGGTAAAACCTTCCTTGACCCTTCTTCTGCTGTTGGAACGTGGACGAGCGAAGATGAAGATGCTCTTTTGGTTGATGTCAGAGTTGCCTTTGAAGATTTCGAGCTACCGACTAACTTGGTTTTGTTTAACATCGTTGATAATACCATAGCTCACTCGTATCCTGCCTTTGACAATGATGCTATTTTATCTGAAATATACAATCGCCGCTCTTATCGTTTCAGAATAACACTTCCGACACTCGCCGATGGTGTATATGGTGTGCGTGCTGAACGCGCTCAAGAGAAAACCATTGAAGCTTTAAGGTTTGAGGTCTGGCGCGGCAGGGTTTACAGGTTGAGACCGGGTGAAATTCCGGTGTCGCCGCTTTCTGTTGATGA
Organism: Oscillospiraceae bacterium; assembly: GCA_009777415.1. Lineage (GTDB taxonomy): Bacteria > Bacillota > Clostridia > Oscillospirales > Ruminococcaceae > Ruminiclostridium_E. Next base: position 1,588 of record WRLX01000146.1, on the reverse strand, counting down.
CGATGAATTGAAAAACGCATATTTACGCCTGTTTTTAGGCTCGGAACAGCTTTCTTTTGCCACAACCGGATTCAATGCATTTTCCACTGACGGCGGTGTAAAGTGGCAGGCAATGAATAAATTCCAAAGCGTGGCGGCAAAATGGTTCGACCGCGGATTTGAGGTATGGTTTTCTGATAAACCGGCAGCCACCACCGGCACGAAAAAACCGCCCGATGACTCTAAACTTTTAAAATTTCCAAAAGTCGGTGGGCGTGCGCCTGCTCCAAGATTAGAGGTAAATTACGCTTTAGCACATATGGAAAACGGCGTTATGAATTTCGAGGTTCATGACGAAAACCTTTGGGTTGCCGTTGAACGGGGAACAACCACGCCCATTGGCGAGGGTTATGTTTATCGCATTGAAGCAACAAGAGAGAACAACCGCGGCTATGACGTGCCTACCGGAAGACCGGACATGAACGCCGGTGTGTTCACCATGTTAAGCACCGGACTGCCCATACCCGATAGCGATTTGATTGAAAACGAAAGAACCGAAGTCTCAAGGTTTAAACAGGTAACCGAAGGCTATTTTGTCAGCACAGCCGCATATATCAAGGACGGCGTATACTACCCGTCATCAAAAGCCGCCAGACTGCGAGTGAGAAGTTACGGGCGACCGCCTGCAATACGAGCAGACTATAAAAAAGAAACACTAAGACTCGCCCCGGGCATCGTGGTTGAAAATGATGACATTTTTGTTGGGATTGTGAGCCGCGATGATGCAAAAGTCCCGATTGATATATCAAGTATGTTAGGTTCATCATCCGGGTTGGGGGCTTGCTATCAGCTTGCGCCGACAGCTAAGAGACCTGCCTCCGAATACGTTGACTGGCAAGCCGCAACACGCCACACAGGCCGTTCGCTTACCCCCATTCCAAAGACCGATGGAAAGAGATACGCACTTGAAAACGGAAAGTTCCGCGCAAGCAAGGACGTTGAATTTCGCTTTACACACATTCCCAACGCAAAATGGGGAGCGTTCAAAGCCCTGAAAACAGGAGAAGAACGATATGAATATCGCTTCAAGTCAACCGCGCGTAACAGCAAACTGATTTTTGAAGATGGCGAGTGGTATATAGACGACTCGATAGTTCTGTTAAGGGACGATGAGCGAGATGTCTACGCCGCCGGAACACCACACGAATTTATCTATACGTGGGGTACGTTTACAGACAGCAAAGGCAAAGAGCGAACGGGGATAACTTCTACCAACCTGACGGACAGTTGACAGTTGACAATTGAGAGTTGACAGTTATGTAGGGGACGGGCTTGCCCGTCCCGAGTGAACACCGAAAATTATACACCGCCCGGCAGTTTTTTTGTTGGGCGGTGACTTTGTGTTGGAATGTCTTGCGGAAATGGGTTCAGGTGGGGTGGGGAGAGAGTCTGTATAACCACCCGTGTAAATGTCAATAATCTCTATAAGAAAAAAATAAATGGAGGTTAATGCAATGAGAACAACAAATAATATTCAAACAGAACAAGAAATGGAGTTAGTAAAACTGCTGATGGCAGATTGCAAAACTACGGGCGACATTCAAGCCAA
>WRLX01000145.1 GCA_009777415.1 Oscillospiraceae bacterium | reverse complement strand
CAAAAACCACCGAAAAATCAGTCAGCGACTACGTTTGAACCGTTGACTACAACGCAAATTCCCGATGACAAAATCCTCGAAATGGCACGTAAATTCAAGGACGGCGGAGCGTTCGATAAGCTGTACTCGGGCGACTGGCAGGGAGCGTACAAATCGCAGTCTGAAGCGGATTTCGCACTCTGTTGCAAACTCGCATTTTGGACTGGCAAAGTTGAGTCGCAGATGGACAGATTGTTCCGTCAGTCGGGGCTTATGCGGGAAAAGTGGGAGATTGTCTATTCGGATGGCTTGACTACGGTGCGAAAACGATTCTTAATGCTTGTGCGAATACTACCAAGACCTATTCGCCGAAAACGTCCAAGCCTAAAAAAGATACTGATGTTAGCGAGATTTTCGAGCAGAACGGCGAATACTGCAAGGCTTTTGGGCTGATGCAATTCTCCGCAAGCTCCAACGTGATTCCTCATGCGATTGACGAATTCAAGCCGCCTGAACTCAGCAAACAGTGCCTTAATGACCTCCGCACTCACTTTCGCAATGCGTGGGATTTTACCATCGGAACTCGTCACAGACCCGACTTGACTTCGCAGAAATACGAATTGCTCGTTCTCATCGTGGTTGCGGGAGAACAGTACACCAACGATGCGGCGATTCGCGAGCGTGTATAATCGAGTTGTTGTTTTCGCAAAAAGACATCGCAAATGACGTGTGTTTTGAGGCGATTACGTGGATTCGCACTAACGAAAATGTTGTCCGCTCTTTCGGTCGTAGCCTGTTGGATATGGCGTTACGAACGTCCACAAATGAAGTCGTTGAACCCTCATCGAAAATAATACAGTTTGTCCGAGGGATATTCCGAAAATTCGAGCATATATTAGATTATCCAAGTTATTTCAAATGCTGTCGGGAGGGCGATTTAATGGCGAACGGTTGGAGCGGGAAATTGCCTCCCGAGCCGTCCGATTACATCGAAAATTATTGCAGTAAAATCCTCACAGATGTAGACGGCAAGCCGACCGAAAAATTCAAGCCCGATGCGGACGACATATACCGCAAAAATGACAACAATGTATTTCTGTTGCGAAATGGTGAGAAATTAGCGTGGAACCACAGGAGTGTCGAACTTTTCAAGCCAATATCCTGTAACAGTCTCAACAGTTCCATCAAGCATGAAAATCTCATCGCTGATTTGCAAATCACCTGCGGCAACCCAGCTTTTGCCGATTACATAAAGTTAGTTTAGTAGTCGTGGAAATAGTTCGTTAGGAAAGTTTAAAATGTATTATCTTTATCTTCTACTTTTCCAAAAGAAAAAATAGAAAAATCCACTTCTAAACCTAATTCGAATAATCCTCTCATTAAATGATTATCAGCAGCAAACCTTATTTGTGCAAAATCAGATGATAGGTAAAATGTTATATAAACATCTTGACCTAAGTTTTTTAATTTACCAACATCTATTGTTTTAATTTTTTTTAGAAAAAGGGCAAGTGTATCTCTGATTATTTCTGAAAGCGAGTCAGTGTTGTTCTTTTTAGCGAACATTTCCTTATAAATCCAAGTATCTTTTGAATTAAAAATATTTTCATTTTTATTTTTGAAAACTGTAGGTGTTAGAGCGGTTAGCTCATTTATTTTTTGAACATCTAATTCATTTCCTCTTACTATAAGAGCTAACCACCCAAAAGTGCTATCTTTCATCTACGAATTTCCTCTATTACTAAAATATAAAATCGCAATTAAATCCATCGTAGGGGTGCATATTTACGACTGCGACATTTCCGACATCGTGTATTCCAACGACCTTACATCGGGCGACTTGTACTACAAGTTTAGCAGTTAGAATGCGGTTTTATGCAACACGCCTCCGAGTAACGGCTGTTACTCTCTCAATTATATCACAAAATAATTATAATTGCAACAGTTTCGCATAAAAATTTTTAGATAATTTTCATGAGCAAATTCATATATAGCTCGTCACGGTTCATGCTCCCGACCTCGCATTATTAAGGACGCCACGCCGATTACGCAGTCGCTTTCATCGAAAATCTGCAACACACAAAAGGCGAATGGGTGGGAAAACCTTCCGATTATTTCCGTGGTAAGAGCAGAATGTTAAGCCACTTTCTGAGGGCGGGACTCACGCTGAGTCGAATTTAATGGGACTGTGTAAAAGTTGTCATTCACGGTTGCACGGTAGAATTACGGGAGGTGATTCATCATGATGAAATGGGTATTTTGCACACTTATTTTACTGTCGATTGTCTTTGCAATAATCGGTGGGGATGTTGCGAGCGTCTCCGAGGCGGCACTCGCCGAGTCGGGGAACGCAGTCACTCTTGCGATTTCGCTTGCGGGAGTTATTTGTTTGTGGAGCGGGGTGATGAGAATCGCTCAAAAGGCGGGTTTAACCGAGTTTTTAGCCGCCGCATTCCGCCCGATTTTGTCACGGCTTTTCCGTGGAATTAACGCAAAAGGCAAAGCCATGCAGTACATTGTTTTGAACTTGACAGCGAATTTACTCGGTCTCGGAAATGCCTCCACTCCATTCGGAATCGCCGCAATGAAAGAACTCGAAAAAGAAGAACAGACTGGCGAATTCGCCTCCAACAACATGATTTTATTCGTGGTCATGAACACGGCAAGTCTGCAAATAATCCCGACCACAGTTGCCGCACTTCGGTTGAAAAACGGCTCGTCAGACCCGATGGAAATCCTCCCTGCCGTTTGGATTGTCAGCGGAATTACTCTCACAATCACAATCGTAATAACAATCATACTTTCTAAAATTACAGGCAGGGGGAAAAGAAAATCATGAGTATTTCAGACTTCGCAATTCCCGCCATATTCGCATTTGTGCTTGTTTTTGCACTTGTCAAAAAAGTCGATGTTTTCACTGAATTTGTCGAGGGTGTAAAAGAAGGTGTCAAGACGATTTCGGAGGTTTTTCCTGCGTTATTTGCGTTGGTAATCAGCGTTGGAATGTTCCGTGCGAGCGGTGCTACTACATTTCTAAGCAATGCGATTTCGCCGTTGACTGACTTAATCGGCTTACCAAATCCAAAAGTTATTAAAACCTTAAAAAAGCCCTTTGTTATCACGTTTACTTGATAACTCCTTAGAAAGAAACTCACCTAATTCTTTTAGCTTTTTTTCTTTATGCTCTTGAGTCGGTGGATTCTCTACAATAAGTTTAATATTGTTGTTTTTTTTCATAATGTATAAAACCTCATTTCAAGAAATATTTTCTTTAAAGATTATGAGAGCGGAGCAAAAAATAGAAGTACATAAAACTTAGAAAATCGCATTTAGGAATTATGAACAAATCCCTACTTGTATTCGGTAGGGACT
>WRLX01000144.1 GCA_009777415.1 Oscillospiraceae bacterium | reverse complement strand
TGAAACACTTGGCGCATGGCTTTTAAAAAACTCTGTACCGTATCCGCCAAAGTTCCGTCAAAATCAAAAATAATATTTTCAAACATACCGCCATCATAGCATGATGTATTGCAAAAACAAGGTCAAAATATCCGAGCCAATCCAAAGGGCTTGAAAATCCGGCAGTCGGTTCGAATCTACCCCTAAAAAGGCAGTTTTTGATAACCCTAGATTCAAACTCGCTGAAAGCATTGGAAAACCAACAAAAAAGACCGCTTTTCAGCAGTCTTGTTTATTCTGGTGGGGGTTGGGTAGGGGCAAATCACATTTGCCCCAAAACCAAAACGCGCAAGGCGCGTATCTTCTCCCATGAATGAAATGTGTAGGGGCAAATTACATTTGCCCCGCCAAACTTCCGGCATCATTTCACAACCCGCCCTCATGCCGCAGACGTCCCCTCCCCCATGCATGGGGGAGGATAGTTTTTGTTATCTCGCCGTAGCGCAGCGTAGGCGGATTACAAAAACCTGGTGGGAGGAAGCGGGTGACTTTCTAGGCTCAGGACTCATTAAATTGCGCAAATGGCGGCAGAGAATTTGAAACAAAAACAAGGATTTTCGCGCAGGCCGTATATTATACGGACAAGCGGAAATCCGACGTTATTGATTCAAATTGTCGCCGCTCTACACAAAGGCTTATGCAGCCCTCAAGCGATGCGGCTAAAATCGGCCGATGCTTTGTCAATCTGGCTTGATGTATAATATACATCTTCGCCGCATTTCCGCGCATCGTACAATTTTATCTCGCACCATTTGTGCGATTTAATGAGTCCTGAGCCTAAAGTTCGCGCGGAGCCCGAACCGCCACCAAGAAACCATCAATACACCGGATAGTTGCGTGGAAAGTTTTTCCCGTCCGGATGGTCCAGTTCCGATTTTACTCCGCATCCCGCCGCGCACAGGGCGAAAATCAAAACGCAAAATGCAAAAAGCCTTTTCATACCCGCCATTATATTCGATTATAAATTTTTAAGCAAGTTTTTTACAAACTTGTGTCTTTGCACAAATAAATCCGCACATATTCTGCACAATTAACTTCCGCACACTAGACACTGTTATCAAAGGTTTATTCTTATAAACCCAATCAATATCATATTCAACAGATTTAAATCGGATTTTTCGAATCTAAGCGCAAGACGGCGGTTTTCTTTCAATTTACCAAATATCCTCTCTATATAACCGCGTTGCTTGTATAAAATTTTATCATAGGGTATTTGAATCTTGCGTTTCTTGCTGCTGCGAATAATCGCCCGATTTCTACCGTTTTTTAGAAATCCCCTGAACTTGTTCGTATCATACCCAAGGTCCGCGACAACAGAAAAGCCTCTCGCATCATTGATTAATTCTTCGGAAACCCTGCTGTCATGAACTTCGCCCCCGGTCAAGAATCCACAAAAAATCACACCATTTCCGCCGATTGCAAGATGGAATTTGGTTGTAATGCCCGCTTTGGACTTGCCTTTGCTTTGTTGCCCCCCTTTTGGCCTCCGCCGTGGCGATGGACTTTTAAAGACGTGCTGTCAATTATAATTATGTCGGTATTTGCCGCTTTTTTTGCCTGCAGCTGCGTCAGGATTTTCCACCATATCCCCCGCTGGCTTCCGCGATTGTATCTGTCGTATACGACGTGCCAGTCCCCGAATTCTTTCGGCAGGTCCCTCCAGGATATTCCCGTGCGAAGAACATACAAAATAGCGCAGAAAACCGAATAATGCGATACTTTCGGCGGCCTTCCTTTCCAAATGTAATCCTGTTCAATGACAGGCAGTATATGTTTTTTGAAAAAGAAGTGCGAGATGGGATATTTTCGTTTGTCCGCCATATTAAACTCCGTTTTATTTCGAGAGTATTATAACAGATTTCTCAGCCTCAGTCAATGCCTTTGCTAACAGTGTCTAGACTTGTCTTAAAAGGACAAGTTATGCAACATTCCATTAAAAGGTATAAGACACTTATCAAGCAAGGATTGAGTATCCGCGCCATGGCGCGGATACTCAATCTGCCGGTTAAAACAACACACGATAGGGTTCGTAAAATCAGATTGCTCGGCCACCTAAATCACGGTAACAAGGGTCGACAAAACCGTAAACCGAACCCGGATAAAACTCAAATCCTAACCGCAGCAACCAAATACGAAGACTTCGGCATATCGCACGTATGCGAGCTATTGGAATCCCGAGACGGGATATCGGTTAATCGCGAGACTTTGCGCCGGTGGCTTGCCCGATCTCGGGTTCGTAAAGTACCCAAACAGCGTCAAAGACGTGATAGAAGACCTAACTTTGGAGAATTATTGCAAATAGACGGTTCGTTCCATGATTGGTTCAGTGAAAGTAAAGCTTGTATGATAAACATAGTTGATGATGCGACTAATACTGCTGAACTGCACTTTGACGCGCAAGAAACCATAGAGTCCGCATGTTATGCGGCTTGGAATTGGTTTACTTCGTATGGGGTGCCACAGGCTTTTTATGCCGATGGTCGTAATATGTATCACTTAGACCCTGATGATGACAATCAGAACTTCTTTACCCAGATGTGCAGGAACTTGGGTATACGGATAATAATGGCGCATAGCCCGCAGGCAAAAGGCAGGGTAGAGAGATGGAACGGGGTGCATCAGCGCAGATTGGTTCCGTTGATGAAGTTGGATGGTGTGAGGGATATGGCTGATGCTAATGAGTATCTTAAAAAGTATGTTGTAGAGCATAATAAAAGGTATGCCAAGCCTGCTGCCGGATATAATGTTCACAGACCTTTGCCGGATTGGGCAGAATGCATGGGTGATGTATGTTTTATCCTAATAGAGCGTAAATTAAAGAATGATTGGACATTTAGCTACAAGGGCAAAGTTTACCAGTTGCCAAGGCAGAGTGTTTACCCGCCTGCCAAATCTAAGATAAAGGTAAAAATTACCATCTCGGGGCGTATTACCGCTTATTACAGGTGTGCGGAATTTAATGTGCGGTAACAGCGAATTATAAATTTTTGTAAAGACCGCAAATTAAAAATAGAAGTGCAACATTTAAGATAATTAAAAAGTTGCGAGGCGGAGCCGAGCAATCTTTTTGATTATCGGGTAAATCCATAGTATTTTGTTGGTTATCGACACCACAAAAAAGGAGTTACCCGATGACTGAATCTAACCACAGATACAAACAGCTTTCAACCACAGAACGCATAAAAATTGAAACTCTCGCCAATACCGGTAAAAATGCGGCGGTAATCGCACGGATGCTGGGGCGCAATCCGGCCACTATATCGCGCGAACTCAAACGCGGCAGATACAAAGCCGGATACCATGCCCATATTGCTCAAAAAAGAACCGGCTCCCG
>WRLX01000143.1 GCA_009777415.1 Oscillospiraceae bacterium | reverse complement strand
CGTCGAGCAGTCCGCTTGACAAAATCGGTGGCAGTAAAGGCGGTCACCGTAAAGAAGTGTTGGATGCGTTTTTTACCAATCCAACTTACAGAGAATTTCCTAATCCCGTGACATATACCCGTGAAAGTTGGTTGCAATTTATGTCATCGCATTCACGCAATCCGCTCCCGACTGAACCCGAATATGCCGCTCATATTGTGGAAATGAAGACTATTTTCGCTCGTGAAAACGTCGATGGATTATTGCACCGTGAGTTGATGACGAGGGTTTGGAGCGAGAGATTATGATTGCAATTAAAAGGAGAAATTACCATGACAAGACACATCGTAATGTGGAATTACGCAGACGGTTTCACCGCTGAAGAAAACACTGCAAATGCAGTCAAAATGAAGTCTTTATTAGAGGAACTAAAGGGAAAGATTGACGGCATTGTTGAAATCAAAGTACAGATTAACAACTTGCCGTCAAGCAATCGGGACATTTTGCTCGACAGCCTTTTCGAGAGCCAAGAGGCACTTGCGGCATACATTATCCACCCCGAGCATAAGCGTGTTGGCGAGTTTGTTCGTGCGATGACGAAAGAACGTGCTTGTGTAGATTTTGAGGTGAAAATATTATGAATCTAATCGGATATATTATTGTTGCAAAATATTTCAGTGAAAACGCGCATAAAAAACAAGTGCAAACCGCTCTTATTGCTATAGCTTTTATAGGGGCTGTTTGTTGTTTTGTTATTAGTGCGCTTGTCGCTCCCGCTATATTAAATGGAATTGAAGTGAAAAAAATTACAATTGAAACACAAGCAGAGGTAATCAAAATAGAAAAATCCGGCGAAAATTATAAAGTAGAAATACAATTTGCAGACCGCGATGGGAATGTTATTCAAGTCGTTTTCACGCAAATAAGTGAGCCTAAAGAAAATATATCAGTGTGGTATCTTCCGAGTGACCCGTATAAATTTGTTACAGGGCTTGAAAATCCATATATAGACTTTCTAAAACTCGTAATTTTTCCGGTTGTGGTAGGTGTGGTAATGCTTGTAGATGGAGTCTGTGCGATAAAGAAAGTCGGAGTTTATAGGAAATACAGGGAGGGGATATATGAATAAACCGCGCTGTCAGTGGGCGATGTATGCAGGGGGCGATACCCCGCTTTACATCGACTATCACGATAACGAGTGGGGACGACCCGTTCATGACGATAACAAGCTGTTCGAGATGTTGATTTTAGAGGGAGCTCAAGCGGGGTTGTCGTGGATTACGGTACTCAAAAAGCGTGAGAATTATCGAGGAGTGGAGGTCTGCGAAATGCACAACTACACCCTAACTCGCTCCAAGCGAAAAACAATCGCAATCTACGTCCGTGACGGCATTGTGGAAGTCCGCTCGCCATTGAAAACACATAAATCCGAAATCGACAAATTCGTGAAATCCAAAGAAAAGTGGATTGAAAATACCCTCGCTAAATCCGCCGAATCTAAAAATCAGCGTGATAATTTCACACTCAATTATGGCAGTCAAATCCTGTATCGTGGAAGTGAAATCTCTATTGTTGCAAAGCACGGAAATCGTGTTGGATTCGACAGCGAAAACAGGCACTTTTACTTACCGCCGAATTTGTCATCAGAGCAGATTAAATCAGCTTGTATTCAAGTTTACAGAATGTTGTCTAAATGCGATTTGACTGAAAAAGTCCTGCGTTTTGCAAAGTCGATGAACGTCATGCCGACTGCCGTAAAAATCAACTCGGCGAAAACTCGGTGGGGCAGTTGTAGTGGTCGAAAAAGTCTCAATTTTTCGTGGCGGCTGATTATGGCGGGCGATGATGTGATTGATTACGTTGTGGTTCACGAGTTGGCTCACATTACCGAAATGAATCACTCTGAGCGGTTTTGGGCGATTGTGGAGAGCGTTCTGCCTGATTATCGGGAGCGGAAATCACGGTTGAAGTCGTTGCAGAAACGGCTTTGTGGTGAGGATTGGGGGTAGTATGGAGTTTTTCAATTACGGCGAAACTGAAATATCACATCTTAAAAATCGTGATAAAAAGTTAGCCGTTGCAATCGACAAAATCGGAATAATCAAGCGTGAAGTCAACCCCGATTTATTCTCCGCACTCGTGAATTCAATTGTCGGACAGCAGATTTCAACAAAGGCACAGGCGACAGTCTGGCAACGCATAAAAAGCGGGCTTGGTGAAGTTACTCCGCAGTCTGTTTTGGCTTGCGAACCCGCTGTTTTGCAGGGTTACGGAATATCGTTCAGAAAAGCTACTTACATTCGCAATGCCGCCGAAAAAGTCGCAGACGGCAGTCTGAACATTGAGAAGTTGCTCACAAAATCAGATGCGGAAGTTTGCAGAGATTTGTCGCAATTTGATGGTGTCGGAGTGTGGACAGCGGAGATGTTGATGTTGTTTTCAATGCAACGTCCCGATGTTTTGAGTTACGGCGATTTGGCAATTCATCGAGGTTTGTGTATGTTGTATCGGCATCGAAAAATCACACGACAGTTGTTCGAGAAATATCGGCGGCGGTATTCGCCGTATGGCTCGGTTGCGAGTTTGTATCTGTGGGCGATTGCGGGTGGGGCATTGGAGGTATAAAAGTCCGTTTTAATTCGAGGCGAAACCAAAAATCAGAAATAACAGGAGGCAACCATGCTTTACGAATATCAACTCACCGCACAGCGTGAGAATTTCTACAACATCACACCCCAAGTGCGTGAGGCAATCTCGCAAAGTGGGATTACAAGCGGAATCGCAGTCGTCTACTGCCCGCACACCACGGCGGGAATCACGATTAACGAAAACGCAGACCCCGATGTAATTCCTGATTTACTGCTCGGATTGCGGGAGGCTTTTCTCGACCGTCCGCAGTTCAGACACGCTGAAGGCAACAGTGCGGCTCATCTGAAAGCATCGGCGATGGGTTCGAGTGCAACCGTGATTATTGAGGATGGTAAGCCGTTACTCGGGACTTGGCAGGGTGTGTATTTTTGCGAATTCGACCCGCCGAGGAGTCGGAAGTTTTATGTGAAAGTGGTGAGTGAATGACTGATTTAACAAAAATTCCCGGAATTGGTGCGAAAATGGCACAACACCTCGTAAGCATCGGTTATCCCGATATTGCCTCGCTCAGGGGGCAAGACCCCGCTGACATTTATATGAAACATTGCTTACGTCACGGTGATGGCAATATGTCGTGTAGGTGCGTTTTATATTGTTATCGATTGGCGGTGCATTATGCCAACAATGATGGGCAACTTCCGCCTGATAAGCAAAATTGGAGCGATTGGAAAGATTGAGGTGCATTATGAAAACATACACATTAAAAGTGGCAGGGTTAACACGGGAACTGCGATATTTCCCAATCGCAAACGGCTTGTTCATTGCAGGATTCATCATGTTTGGGGACGTTGAACTCACTT
>WRLX01000142.1 GCA_009777415.1 Oscillospiraceae bacterium | reverse complement strand
AAGATTGACTTAGCTTCCGCACAGCCGGATTTGTGCAGGGAGGAAATCGAGAACGTGTTGGGAATCCCGGCTGATGATGCGCCGCTTATTTCAGCCAAAAACGGCATTAACATTGAAGATGTTTTAGAGCAGATAGTTGCAAAAATCCCGCCACCCACGGGCGACTCGGCTGCACCGCTGAAAGCGTTAATATTCGACAGCTTTTACGATACCTATAAAGGAGTTATTGTGTACGTGCGTATCAAGGACGGGGCTGTTCGTGTCGGAGACAAAATAAGAATGATGCAAAATAATTCGGAGTTTCTTATAACCGAGCTTGGCTATATGGGTGCAACGGGGCTGAACAATGCCGAGGCACTTATTGCGGGCGAAACGGGATTTATAGCGGCTTCAATTAAATCAATCGGCGATGTAAAAGTCGGCGATACGATTACCAATGCGGACAACCCCGCCAACGAACCCCTGCCGGGCTATCGTAATGTGCAACCGATGGTATTCAGCGGAATATACCCTGCCGATGGTTCAAAATATGCCGACTTGCGTGATGCACTCGACAAATTGCAGCTTAACGATGCGTCACTGACCTTTGAACCTGAGACCTCAATTGCGCTGGGGTTTGGCTTCAGGTGCGGATTCTTGGGGCTTTTGCATATGGAAATTATTCAAGAGCGGATTGAACGGGAATACAACCTTGATTTGATTACGACTGCGCCGTCCGTTGTCTACAAAATAACTAAGACAGACGGCACGGAACTTACGATTGACAATCCTACAAATTATCCCGACCCATCGCTGATTGCCAAAGCCTTTGAACCTATGGTAAAAGTTAATATATTCAGCCCTGCGGAATATATCGGCGGGATTATGGAGTTGTGCCAAGACAGGCGCGGCGAGTATAAGGACACGAAATTCCTTGATACCGACCGCGTTGAGATTCATTATGAGTTGCCGCTGAACGAGATAGTGTACGACTTTTTTGACGCGCTGAAATCCCGCACAAAAGGCTATGCCAGCTATGACTATGAGCTAATGGGTTTTGCGCCGTCAAGGCTTGTTAAATTAGATATTTTGCTCAATGGGGAGGTTGTTGATGCACTGTCGTTTATTGTCCACGAGGAAAAAGCCTACCCGCGCGGCCGCAAAATCACCGAAAAACTAAAAGAAAACATTCCCCGACAAATGTTTGAAGTCCCCGTTCAAGCGGCAATCGGGGGGAAAATCATCGCCCGCGAAACTGTAAAAGCCGTTCGCAAGGATGTGCTTGCAAAATGCTACGGCGGCGATATTACAAGAAAGAAGAAACTGCTCGAAAAGCAAAAAGAGGGGAAGAAAAGAATGCGCAAATTCGGTAGCGTAGAAGTCCCGCCGGAGGCTTTTATGGCTGTGCTGAAAGAGTAAGAACCTGTCTTCACAAGCAACGTGCTGATAAATCCCATATTTACCGGGACAGTATTCCCCTGTCAATCAGCATATCAATATCCTCCTCCGAGTAATAATAATTCCGCTGAATAACCAACCCGTTTCTAAGCTCGTACACTATCATTACAGAAGTATTGTATCTGCCGTCAACCCTTTCTGTATTCGGCGTATCGACTAACAGCTTGTGGATTCGGCGGGCTTCGGCGGCGATTTCTTTTTGGTCGGCGCGTTCGTAATTAACAATGCTCGCAAGCCTCCAGTCCCATGAATAATCGCCGGGGAAAATGTCGGAGTCTAAGGAAACACTGCCACCATCGCTCCAAGCTGTAATTTTCACACCCTTAATGCTGTCGGCAGACGGGACGTAACTCTCCGCGCCAAAACCTTTCCCGACTACAAACACAGCGCAAATCAATACAGATGAAGTGAACACTGCGGCGTATTTAATTACGCCGCTTTTGATTTTTCGAAGTCCCTTATGGTGGGCAATGTGTCCGATTGTAAAAGCAATAAGGCTGATGAGTATTGCCCAGAAAATAATTAAACCATAATAATTGTTGACAAAGAAAATCCCAAACAGCGAAACTACGCACAAACAAACAAGGCATTGCTGTACATTGTAGATTGACTTATACAGAAAGTCGCGTCCGATATTTTCCGCCTTAATTCCCTTAGAGAGATAAAACCCACCGACAACCAATCCGACAATAATTAACATAACGGGAACAATTATAATCGGCATATTCACCGCAAAAATCCCGTGTGTCCGTATTAATCCGACATTGCCTAAGACAAAGCCAACGGGCGTTGATATAATGTAAGGGAAGCTGCCGATTGTGTTAATGCCGTGTGCATTGCTCATGCTCAATATTGACATAGTCAAGGTTAAAAGCGGAATCACTCCGCTCAACAAAAGCGGAACGAATGCCGCCGTAAATCCGTTGCCGCAAAGAGTATTGCAAAATACAGTCAGCGAATACGTCATAACAAGTGCCACAAGCCCGGTAATCGCAACGGGAAGCATATATTCCGAAACATAGCCTTCGATTCCCCGCATACCAATCGCTTCAAGCATTTCTGTCAATTCAGAACGAACACTAAAAACCCTGAATATGAACATTCCGACAAAAGCCGAAATCGCATAAGGGATTACAGTAACCGACAACCCGACTGTAAAGTTTGTCCAAAACCGCTGTCTGTGAGTTAAAGGCAAAGAAAGGTGCATATCGCATATGTTCTTATTATGCAAATGCCCGAATGCGTTAATCGCGCAAGCATAGGATATAAGCATCATTCCGACTGCCGCAAGCGGGATGATTGTAATGAGCATTCCTAAGCCGAAAACACCTGTTTCCGCCACACCGATTGTTTCAAATTCAGTGCGGGTGTACCGCGCCAGTATCGCCGCCGCCACCGGAAATCCCGAGATAGTGATTATAAAATTAATCACGATTAGCACTTTCATTTCCGCTAATCTAAACCGAAAGTATGACAAAGATTTATTTTTAAGTTTCGTTTGAGTCGCGGTTATATTCATAGCCGAGTACCTCCAGTTCGTGAACAAACACTTCTTCTAAACTAAGCGGAAGAATATCAAGAATTTTCGGGTTGCGGGAGCTGATTTTTTCTCGCAACAAGTTCGGTTCCCCCCTCGCAATAATATGAACAATACTTCCCTCGCGATTTATTTGAAGAACATCAATATCGTCAAATATGACTGTATCGGGTTCATCGAAAGCGGTTTGAATTTTGTGGACATTGCCTTTTATGTCACCCAACTGCCTGTTAAACACTAATTTACCGCCGTGAATAAGCCCCGCTGAATCGCAAAGCTCGTCAATCTCCCTCAAGTTATGCGATGACAAGACCACAGTCAGGCTTTTTGTTTTAATAGTATCGGCGAGAATTTTCTTAACCACAATCCGCATTGTAGGGTCAAGCCCGTCAAACACTTCATCTAAAAAAAGATAATCGGTTTTACAGGCGATTCCGAAAATAAGGGCGGCTTGAC
>WRLX01000141.1 GCA_009777415.1 Oscillospiraceae bacterium | reverse complement strand
CTTCTTGTGGCGTTCGATTAGAGCAGGTAGTTCCGCCCTGTTTTCGACAAATTGGGTGCGTTCGTATACTTAGCAAATAGAATAGGCAATAAGTACAAAGTTGGGTACTGATTACGAATTTATTATTGCGAGGTGTACTATGAACGCTATTGGAATCGATGTTTCAAAAGGCAAGAGCAAAGTTGCAATTATTCGACCGTTTGGAGAGGTCATCGCAAAGCCTTTCGATGTCATTCACCAACCCGATGAGTTAAGTGATTTAGCAGATTATATCAACTCACTTGAAGGCGAATCACGAGTACACAGGCAAGTATTCAGAGCCGATTGCAAACTTTCTTCACAGAGAAGGAATATTCGTTTGCATGGTCAATGCAAAACTTGTTCACGATTACGGCGGTGATACCATTCGCCGTGTCAAAACTGACAAGGTTGATGCGCTTAAAATTGCGGGATATTGCCTTGATAAGTGGGCTAATCTTTCGCAGTATGAGCCTGTCGATGATGAGCGTAAGTTGTTGAAAACTTACAATCGCCAACTTGGTGAATACAACAAAATTAAAACCATGTTGAAAAACAATCTTATTTCGTTACTTGACCGCACCTTCCCTGCCGCAAATGAACTATTTACAAGCACCGCTCGCGAAAAAGACGGTCACGAAAAATGGATTGATTTTATTGCAGCTTTTCCGCATTGTTTTTGTGTTACTTCAATACGAAATTTCACAGGCAAATACGAAAAATGGTGTCGTAAAAACGGCTATAATTTCTGCAATCATAAAACCGAGTTAATTTATGCAACCGCTCTTAATTGCTTGCCGACTTTACCAAATGATGAGCTTACCCAAACGCTGATTATGACTGCTGTTTCACAGCTTAATTCTATTTGCGAAACGATTGCCGCGCTTAAATCCAAGATGTCCGAAATCGCTTGTGAGTTGCCCGAATATGATACCGTTCTTGCGATGCATGGTGTCGGTAAAACTCTTGCACCTCAACTTATTGCTGAAATTGGTGAAATCAATCGCTTCCCACAACGCTCATCACTTATTTGTTTTGCAGGAATTGAACCACCCGAAAACCAATCCGGCACTTACAATCAGCACTCTCGCCGTATTTCAAAACAAGGTTCTCCTCACTTGCGAAGGGCGTTATTTCAAGTTATGCAAGCTGTTTTACAAAACAAAAACTCTAACGAACCGACATTTCAATTTCTTGACAAAAAGCGCTCCGAGGGCAAACCGTACAAGGTTTATATGATTGCGGGTGTCAACAAGTTTTTGCGAATTTATTATGCTCGTGTAAACGAGTGTTTGGCATAAGCGGTCACGAAATCGGGAATAATATATTTGCCTGCAAGCAGGATAAGGCAACGCCGGAGGGCGTCCTGAGCGGCTATGCAGGGTTATCAATACCGATAGCGTGGAAAACCGCCGCCCGTACTTGTTGATGTGATTTCAGCTTGGGAGCGGTTTTTCGTTTTTCCCACGCTGATATATCGGGATGCGAATAATGCGATAAACTCCGAGCAGTCGGGGTTAGTTTACTGTGCTTTTAATTGCTTAGAGCGTTTTCAAGAAATTTCCTTAAAGTTTTTTCGTTTTAGGGGTTGACTTTTATTAGCAGGTTTCGGCTTTAGTTGTTTTAGTCTTCACCTAAAACAACAGCGGCTCTGCTATAAGCATAGCCGTCCAATCGTGATTTTTCTTGACTTCCGCAAACAAAATCACGATTGGGTAATGAATCCTCCCCTGTCCCTCAAAACAACTGTGGGGGAGGATAGGCAGATAGTACAGTTGGCAAGCCACTGTCCCCTGTTCAGGGGGAGAATCACCCTAAAAACCCCCTCTTCCGCCGTCGAGCGGCGGTGCGGCTTTCGCCGCCGATTCACCCCCACTATTACAATAATCGGAGGTTCATCGCTATGAAAAATCGCACACGAAGTCGCATTTTTTCAGTCCGCTTGTCAGATGAGGAATAATTGCTATTTTTGCAGAAACAGCAGGCGAGCAAACTCGGCAATACCGACTTCTTTGTAAGTTTGCTGAAAGGCTCTACAATCAAGGTTTATAATTTCAACGAAACTGCGAACGAGTTGTACCGTGAACTCCGCAAAATCGGTGTCAACTTGAACCAAATCGCAATGCTTGCAAACAGCGGCAGACTTCCCGAAGCAGAGCGTGGGATATGGAATATGCTCAATGCCTATTACGGTGTTATGGAATCGCTGAAGTTGTCTCTCGACAAGCCGTTAATCAACGCAGAAATTCTTGAAATCAGAGGTGATGTACCATAGCTTTTGGAAACATCAATGTGAAGTATTCGCCGTGCAAGTCGGTAGGGCAGGATTAAAATGCACATAATCAATCTCCTAAAAACCTAACAACCCTCCGTCTTTTCCCCCGCTTTTGTATTTTCTAAGTTAAGATTTGCCAAAATTTCCTTGTCAATAACCGCACCGATTGAAATATCATCACCGCTTCCTTTTTCGGACAACCGTGGGAGATAATCGAACAGTTCAGCTTTTGCGGATTCCTCACCCTTGTTACAGTCACGAAATGAAGTGAGTACAACCCTTCACATTCGGGAACAGGCATAGGAAAAACACCCTCGTCATCAACCGTTACGCAAGTCCCATCGCCGATTTGCAAGGCAAGAAAATATTCGTTCGTCTGCAAAACAGTAATCAGCGTTGTGCCGTAAGCCTCGTACTTAACCCCGCCATCTTCCGTGAACGGATTATCTTCGGCGTGTTCGGTTACAAGGGCATTCCACAGACTGATTATGCTCTTTTTGAGTTGCAAGATAATCCGTTCACGCTCTTTTTCACGTTTGACTTTACGGAACACATCAACCACAGCCGTGTCGGTCATGTAATCCCGCACGGCTTCCACAGCAAAGCGACTGCCAACGTCCGAGCGGAAATACCGCTCACCGCCGTGACTGTCCGCAACAGCAATCAAGGTGTAATCTTGATTGCTCACGCACAGCGAAGCATCTTGGCAGGGTTGCACGTTCTTGACGTGGCTTGCGCCTATGACAGAATGAGCAAAAACTACCATTTCAAATCCTCATCATCTTCCAAGTCTGCGCTGTTAATCTGCTGAATAAACTCCGCTTGCTTGGAAACAACCTCATCTACTCCCGCTTTACCGACACTCGTGCTTTTCGAGCCTATTTGCGAAGCCATAACCGACACGAAGCGAATCGTCTTCCGTAGGGATTCGGGGCTGTGAACGGTCAGAACGCTTTCGCTACTGCCTGTAAACTCTTTCAGCACGTGCTTGTTGCATCATCGCCGATTGCAACCGCCGCCTTAATCGCTTTCTTGAACCAGTTGTTGCCCTTTAAGTCTTGCAATGCCTTTTTGTAATCATCGGTCGGTTCGCCGTCCGACAACAGGAAAATCGCCGGAGCGAACGAACCCGTCACATCGCCCATAAATGACTCGCGCGACAGCTTGGCATTGAGTTCCTTGCAAGCTGCGCCGAAGTCGGTGATGCCGTCCGCATTGAGGAAGTTCCACGAGTAATCGGCAACGTCCATCGGCGAGGGG
>WRLX01000140.1 GCA_009777415.1 Oscillospiraceae bacterium | reverse complement strand
AGATGCCGAAACAACGGATTCTGTGCAAGTCGGCGAATGGACGTATTTCATTTCTATGGACAAGTACGAGCAACATGACATTGAATACCCGGCACTGTTTCGCACATTAGGGGGTGGCGATCCGATTCGCGTCAGTGAGCGTGCTTGCGTTAAGTTTGATGTGTCAGGGGATGACGTATATTATTTAGACGGCTCAATAATTTTTCGCGACCACGGCAATCTGTATGTAATCCATCCGAACAATGAACAAACACTGTTGGAGGAAGAAGTTTCAAACTTTCAAATTGTTGATGATAAATACATCTATTTTAGTTATAGTTACAACACTGTCGGAGCTGGCGAAGAGGGTCATGCCCTCCACAGAATGAATCTCAACGGCTCAGAGCAAATAATCGCCGCATACTCGGCATATAGCCCCGGTTCTCCACAGTTTGCTTCGGTTACCATGACTTTTAAAGGTTTTGAAATCAAAGATAGTTATGTTTATAACACTTATAAAGGCGAAGATGAAGCCGAAAGATTTAATTATCGAATGGAACTCGGAAACCCTGCCACAGGTTTGGAAAAAATTGAATACCTCGGTGATACCGATAGTGACGAATGGATAATATATACTGCTGCTCATTATTTGATACACGCACGAAAAGACGGCAGTGAACAAATTGTAGTAGATGATATGCGCGATTTGGAAAGCTATAATTCTTGGACAATCAGCGATATTTCATTCACCTCTGCTTCCGGAATGGATGGTGATGGAAATGAAGTGAAACTCTCAGGTTACTGGGTTCATTATAACAATTATAGTAAACGTTATAAAATGCTTGTTGCGAGTCCCCCTATGGTGAGGAGTCCGTCAACGCGATTAGAAGTTGAGGATTGAGAAGACTTAGCAAATTCGTACTCTCGCCCTCTCGTAGGGGGCTTTTTGCTTGTGTGTGAAGTTGCGCAAAGCATCCCTCTCGGAAGGGGTGGCGTTATACTCTTTTAGATATAGTCGATTAACTTAAGAATCACTAAATCTTTGCGGAAAATTTTCAAGCACTTCTTAAGTTAAACGACTATAACTGAAAACAGCTATTGACAAAGAGCCTGAAATGTAGTATAATGCCATATGATAGTGTAAAAGACTGTCTTATTTACTGCACTTGTGTGTGTAGAAAGGAAATAGTCAAGTTTGCATAATAGCGGAGGTGTCATCGGATTCGCCGGTGAGCAGTCCGCTTGACAGGCTATTCATAGAGGCTTTTGTGCCTCGGAAAGATATGGTCATATTCATGTATGAGAAATTGTTACTGCACCGTGACGGCGGCATAATTGACGCACGTCAGCAATATGAACAAGACAACTGCGCAGTCCTCGCAATCGGGCTCGGCGGCACAGGAGTTGACTGCCTCAAAAATCTGAAGGCAAAGGTTTATAACCGACTTAAACCCGATAATCCGGACTCGACAGTTCCGGAATATTCGCATATAAAATTCCTCGCAGTTGATACCGATAAGACAGGGTTGACCAACGCCAACAATAAATCCACCCAAATAAGCAAGATTGATTTAGATACCGAGTTTTTTGATATATCCCACAGCGGGGACATGACAAAGGTGTTTGAGGCGAACAAGAAAAGCCTTTCCAATGACCCCGCATATAAAGAGTGGCTGGAGCATGACAGAATTAAGGTAAAGGTGGCGGCATTCGGCGCGGGCGGCGTTCGGCAATTGGGGCGATACCTGTTTGTGGAAAAAGTGCGGGCTTTTAATGATGAAGTTTCAGCTAAAATAAGGCAAGCAATGACAGGGCTTACCGACCCGGAGGTTTATGTCCATATCTTTTCGGGGATAAGCGGCGGAACAGGGGCGGGGATTTTCCTTGATGCCTGCTATTTAGTGCGGCATTGCCTCAAGGATTTGGGCATTTCCGCGAATATATGCGGGTATTTCTTTTTGCCGGACGTGAATTTGTCAAAGCCCGGAATAGATAACGAAGCCGCATCGTACATTAAAGTAAACGGCTACGCGTCAATGAAAGAGTTTGACTACTGTACTAATTTTGAACGAAACGGCGATAAATGGTCGCAGTATTACCCTGGTGCGGGCATGGTTGAGAGCATAGCTCCTCCCGTTGACATCTGCCATTTGATTACCGCGCAGGACTCATCGGGGAATGTAATCGACGGCGCGTACAACTATGCCATGAACGTAGTCACCGACTATTTCATGGAATTCGTGGCGCGGACAAGCGAGGAGTTCACGCTTAAATCACATATATCCAACTACGTATCTAAAAAAGAGGAGATTGACAAAAAGCACGGTGCAATGTATGAATACTGTGCATTGGGTGCATCGTCGGCGACCTTGCCTTTTAAAGAAGTCATCACATATTTGGCGGCAAAAATGTTTAAGCAATTTGAGGAAGTAAGAACCGTTTTGCCCTCTAAAGAAAAATTCGAGGAATTCACCGCCAAAAACGCATTGGGCTACAACGCGCTTGAAAACCGGATGAAGTCGGGTGTTAATATGGCGTTCCCTGCCCCGGATGTTCACTGGAAGGACGCACTTTCCGATGACGGGCTTACCACGGGGTATTTCGAGAAGCATTGTCTTGCCAAAGCCGAGGGAGTTCTTGCGCGAAACTTCGACACGCTTACCCGTGAAATAAGGGATTACGGCGTTACAGTCGGAGATTCGGCAAGAACGGCAGGTACACCTCACTCAATCACTGTCAAGGTTTTTGATGCTTTGAGGTCTATCATGCTGAATTGCGAAAAAGGACCTTATTATGCGTGTGCTTTGTTAAGGCATACACAAGGCGGGGATTTAATCGCGCTTTTTTCCGGACATATAGAACAAGCCCGCACAAAACTCCAGCATGAGCTTGTTAATCAAGACAAACTTGAAGAGGACAGGATTATTGCACAGGAAATATTCCTCGACAGTTCAACCAATATGTTCAACGGGAAAAAACGATACATGAGATACTGTCATTGCGCGAGGGAATACGCTTTGTTGCAAGCGCGAATTGCCGTTTACTCAAAAATGGTTGATGCAATGGAGCTCGTTAAAAATCAACTTAATAAATTGGCAAATGTTTTCGCAGATGTGTTTAGAGATGTCATTGAGCGGCTCATTAACACCTTTTCGGCTAATTATAACTACCTCGAAAGCGATGCGAGCCGCAATGTTGCCTACGAGTTCCCGATTGCGCGTATAGAAGAGTTGCGCGATTCGCTTGACCACACTATCAAATCGATGGAGGTGGGCGAGAAAATGTCGGAATTTATGTCGATGATGTTAGAGCCAAACGGGATTAAATCATGGATTACAGGCAATGAAAACGATATTGTGCGGCTTGTCACCAAGTATTTTACAGCATTGTTTAACGAAAATTCCAAGAAGACCATGACCCGGTATTTACAGGAAAAATACAAAACGCGCGACCCCGAGCAACTTAAAAAATCAATCCGCGAAGACATAATGCAGGATTTAGACGGCAAATCCGCGCCTTTGTTTTGGACTTCCGATATGTACGACATTAATTCGGCATCGAAAGTTGGATTTATTTCCGCCCCGTCGGAATCAAGCGAGGTCATTGAGGCGGCAAAATTGCTTTCTGTCAAAGATGAATCGCTCACAGTCCGCGTGTCGGAAATTACCGACAGGATTACTGTGATACGCTGTCTTGCGGGAGTTCCGCTGTACGGCTATTTGGGGCTTTTGCAATACGAAAACCGCTCGGCTGAAAGCGCGAA
>WRLX01000139.1 GCA_009777415.1 Oscillospiraceae bacterium | reverse complement strand
GGGATTATTTGCGAGTGCTCGTGCAATTGCGACACGTTGTCGTTGCCCGCCTGAAAGCTGTGCGGGTTTTGAATTAGCCTTATCGGAAAGCCCGACTAAAGCTAACAATTCGTCGGCTCTATTTGCATTGTTTTTCGCAAACAGCATAGCAGTCTGAATATTTTCAAGTGCGGTGAGGTTTTCGAGAAGATTAAACGATTGAAAAACGAATCCTATTTTTTTCGCACGAAGTTCCGACAATTTATTATCTGAGAGGTTCGTAATGTCCTCCCCGTCAATGAAAACTTTACCGCTTGTCGGTTTATCAAGCCCACCGATTAGGTTCAAAAGCGTACTCTTACCATGTCCGGACTTTCCTATTATGCAAGCGAACGTGCCTTGCGGAATCTCCAAACTCACACCACGCAACGCATGAGTTGTAACTGCGTTTTTGCCTTTACCGCCATAGATTTTTTCGAGGTTTTCGGTTTTTATAATACTCATGAGCTGATTGCCTCCATAGGTGTTAGTTTTGCCGCTCTCCAAGCGGGATACAGCCCCGACAAGATTGAAATACCCAACGAAACGCCGACTGCGATTACCACAAGCCGAAAGTCAATATCTGCCTGTGCTGACACGCCTTTGAGCATCGACAACTCGTCCCTGTTGATAATTGGAGCGGCGACGAGCGAAACACCGTACCCGACTACCACCCCGACAATGCCGCCGAGAAAGCCGTACAGCCCCGATTCAAGCAGGAAACCCTTGAAGAGGAATCCCCGCTTGCCGCCGATTGCTCGAATAATCCCGATTTCGCGCCGCCTTTCGTAGACGGCGGTCATCATCGTGTTAATAATCCCGAACGCTGCCGCAATCAGTGCAACTCCGGCTATGAGTTGCAGGGTCGAATTAACCGAGCCGAGAATCGACAGCACTGATTCTAAAAGTTGGTCATTGGTTGCGACTTGAACACTCGCAACGCTCAGGATTTCAGCTTCGTAGAATTCCATTTTCGTCATATCGGCGACTTTTGCGGACATATATGAGATGTACCCTTCCTTGTCGAAAATGCGTTGCGCAACCGACAGCGGAACAAACATAGTCATATCGTCGTTGCCGTTCGTTTCGGCGAGAATCCCTTTTATTATAAGTTCCTCGCCCCTGACCGTCACCGTATCGCCAATACTCAAATTCCGAGTATCGGCAAAGTTAATCCCGATTACTGCCGCATTTTCATCTTGAAACTCGAAGTATTCACCGCTTGCCACAGTCCAGCCCTT
Organism: Oscillospiraceae bacterium; assembly: GCA_009777415.1. Lineage (GTDB taxonomy): Bacteria > Bacillota > Clostridia > Oscillospirales > Ruminococcaceae > Ruminiclostridium_E. Next base: position 2,644 of record WRLX01000139.1, on the reverse strand, counting down.
GAAAGCCAGCGTTTCTTCCGGGAGGATTCCCGCAACGACGGAGGGCATTTCGCTAATCGCAGTTTTCTGTGTCAAGTGTGGAATGACCGTGATTTCATCTATATCTTTCACGCTGAGATACACGTCATATTGTAGTTGTTCAGATATAGTTTCGCCCGTAACGATTGCCATTTGGTTATAAATGCAAATATTTTCCGGCATTATGAGGAAATTCGCCCCAAGCCCCTCCGCTTGGGCTTTAACCGCCGACTGCATATTCCCGCCGATTGAGAGCAACGCCACAAACGATGCCATTCCGATTGAAATGCCGAGCAAAGTAAACGCAAATCGCCCTTTACGGCGAAAGAGATTGCGGCTCACAAATTTGAATAGATTCATACATCCATCCCCCCTTAAAGTTAATTAACTGTCAATTGTCAATTGTCAACTGTCAATTGGATTGTATCCCGCCGCCATAATAGCCTCTTTGAGGTCGGCTACCGAAACGTCCGATTCGTGTTCTACCGTGACTTTGCCGATTTTCACGTCAAAGTCGATAATCCCCTCAATTTTCGACAGCTCCCTTGTAATTGCGGCTATACAATTTCCGCAGGTCATGCCGTCAACGGATATTACTGTTTTGATTGTCAAAGCTTCCGGTTCTTGTGATTCCCCTGTTTTGACGGCAGAACCGTCGGAATTTGTGTTCTTGTCTTCCACGCAAGCAGAGAAACACAAAAGCATAGCCATTACAAGAACGATTGTTAATTTTCCGAACCTGTCGAGCGAACCTGCCCGAAGCGAAGCTCCGGTCCGTTCGCTTTTCTTTACCTTTTTCATAATCAACCTCCAAATTAAAATAACTGTTCATTGTCAACTGTCAACTGTCAATTGTTCGTCCCAAATCTTGAATTATATCCTCCACAGCTTCAATTCCGACAGACAGCCGTAGCAGGCACTCATTGATTCCTCGTGCCAGCCGCTCGGCTTCGGGGACTTCGGCGTGGGTCTGCGTTGCCGGGTAAGTAATCAGCGTTTCGACACCGCCGAGACTTTCGGCGTAGAGAATAAGCTCGACTTTGTTCAGAATGTTCTGCGCCGTTTCGACCGTGTCAGTCGTAAAGCTAATCATCGCGCCTTGTTCGGGGTAGTGGACGGCGGTAATTTTAGATTGGGATTTTAACCACTCTGCGATTTTTCGTGCGTTGCTCTGCGACTTCTCCATGCGGATTGCAAGCGTCTTAATTCCGCGAGTGACCAAGAACGCATCGAACGGTGACAGCACCGCCCCTGTTGTCTTTTTCACGGTGTGAAGCTTCTCGGCGAGTTCCGGTGACTTCGCCACGACAAACCCCGCAAGCGTGTCATTATGCCCCGAAAGGTATTTAGTCCCGCTGTGTACTACTAAGTCCGCGCCGTGAGCAATCGGGTTGAAGAGATACGGCGTGAGGAACGTGTTGTCTACTATAAGGAGTATGTCGCGGTCGCTGATTAGTTGCTTCACGGCGGCAATGTCGGTGACTTTCATCATGGGGTTTGTCGGGGTCTCGATGAAAATCGCCTTTGTTGTGGGAGTTATCGCGGATTCGACATCCGACAAGTCTGATGAGTCAACGTAGTTTATTGTAATGCCGTTTTTAGCGGAGATGTTGTTGAACAAGCGAATTGAGCCGCCGTAGAGGTCATCGGTGGCGATGATTTCATCACCCGGTCGGAACAGTTCCATAACCGCCGCAATCGTTGCCATTCCCGTGGCGAACGCCACTCCCCCTGCGCCGCTCTCTAAAGCGGCTACTACTTTCTCGCAATGCTCGACCGTGGGATTCTGCGTTCGGGAGTAGTCGTAGCCTGTGCTTTGCCCGAAGCCGGGGTGGGCGAAAGTGGCAGTCTGAAAAATCGGGACTGCGACTGCTCCGGTTGCGTGGGACTTGCTTGCGGTTGCCGCCGCGTGAATACAAGCAGTTTCGGGTTTCATTTGCATACAAGAACCTCCATTCCGTACAATACATATAAGTTATATCAGTATATCAGAGTCTCTAAAGCTTGTCAAGAGGTTTTTGAAAAAAATTTTTTTATTTTTTTCTTGAAACCTACTTGACATATCAAAATAATTAGTGTATAATGCTTTATAACATACAAATTGTATATGAATTGTATGTTATAAAAAAGAGCGAACGCTCTATATTTAAGGAGGAACATAAAATGTTCAATTCAAAGAAACTCAGCAAAGCAATCGCAATTTTGGCAACTCTCGCACTCTTAATAACAGGAATGACAGCGTGTAATACAGATAATAAAGGAAGTACCAACCAAAACGAAACTAGCAGCCAAAACGAAACCAACAGCGGAAACACCACCGAACCCGCAAGCGCACCTATTAAAATAGTTGTCGCCGATGCCAAGACCACCCACCACTTAAACCTCTACGTTGCAAAGGAACTCGGACTTTTTGAAAAGTACAACCTTGACGTGGAAATCGTCCCCGTTGACGATAACGCGGCGGCGCGTGACTATGTGGTCAGCGTCGGAGCAGATGTATTTTGGACTTGCCCGACTACGGCAATCGCCGCAATCGCCAACGGCGCACCTATTAAAACAATCGCACAAGTCAAGAAGCCCTGCACGAGTGTCTTGTTAGTACCGCCTGAATCCGATATTAAGGAAC
>WRLX01000138.1 GCA_009777415.1 Oscillospiraceae bacterium | reverse complement strand
CGAAAACGGAATCCCCATTGACTATATCGCAAAGTACACGGGGAAATCAACAGCTTACACAGCACCGTCAACATCGGGAACTGCAAGCGGCAGGAAGTTGGAAATAGGAACTGTTGCAGTCAACCCTAAAATAATCCCATACGGCTCTCTGTTGTACATTATGACCACCTGCGGAACTCGTGTATACGGCGCGGCAATTGCAGCGGACACAGGCGGATTCGTGCATTACACCGACCGTTTTGTGGTAGTCGATGTGTTTATGGGGCTGACCTCGGAAAATTATAGTGAGGCGCTCCGTTGGGGGTTAAGGGAAGTCGATGTCTATGTAATTAACACGGGTGTGTATTAATAAAAAAATGCGTGTTGCGGTGGTTTTCCCGCAACACGCATTTTTCTTTTCAATCCGTACTCCCGTCTGTAATAACGGTCACATTCGGGTGCAAATTAAGCAAGCTTGCGGGGACATTTGTGCTTAATTCCCCTGCGAACAGCTTTTTTGCAACTTCCGCCTTGCCTTGCCCGCTTATAAGTAACAGAATGTGCCGCGAATTGAAGATTCCTCTTAACCCCATTGAAATTGCCTGCCGCGGAACATCCCCCGGCTTGTCAAAAAATCGGGAATTGGCTTTAATTGTATCATCTGTCAAGTCAACCAACCCGGTTGCAAGCGGGAGGTTTTCGGCGGGTTCGACAAAAGCTATATGTCCGTTTTTGCCGATTCCGAGAATTTGCAGGTCTGTCCCGCCCAACCTCTCTAATTTCGCATCATAGTCGGCACATTCCTTAACAGGCTCATCGCACTCGCCATCGGGAATGTTTATGTTCCCAACGGGAATGTTGATATGACTGAAAAGTTTCTCTTTCATAAAATAGCAATAGCTCTGCGGATTATCGCGTTTAATCGGATAGTATTCGTCCAAATTAAAGGCTGTAACCTTTGAAAAGTCAACCTCCATTTCAATCAGCCTTTTATAAGTGCCGACGGGCGTTGAACCCGTTGCAAACCCGATTACGCTATCCGGTTTGGACTGAATTTGCAATGCAATTGTAAACGCCGCCAACGCACTCATTTCCTCATAAGACTTACATATTACTTTCTTCATATTTTTACCCTTGCCCTCTCTGCATATTTTATCCTTGAAAGTTTCGTTTTCCCATCCAACATTGATTTATTTTCAAACTTTTTACCCTTGCCCTTTCTGAGACACAAAGCCTCCATGAATAAGCCTGTCAAGCGGACTGCTCATCGGCGAAGCCGATGACACCTCCGCTATTATTCAACCTTTTACCCTTGCCCTTTCTGCATATTTTTACCTATAATACGGACTTTGTTCCTGTCGCATGGGGAATGCGAACGCAATCTCATCATGCGAACAATAATGCGGGATATTCGTTGACCTGTAATAGCCGATATTAGTATTCGGGCAAGCTCCGCCCGCAAGCAAACCGGTGTCGGCACAGTAGCTGTACGTGACTACACTGCTTTCGGCAATAAAACTACGCGGAACGTCAGTCGGAATAACCGCACTCATTACGTTAGACCAAATCCGCGCGACAACATTCCAATGATGGCTTTGCAGTATTTCCCTGTTATCATCAAACCCGATTCTGACTGCGCCGATATAATCCGGTGTAAGTCCGCAAAACAAAATGTCCGACATATCGTTAGCAGTCCCTGTCTTGCCGACTACCTGAACCCCACCCATTCCTGTTCGTGCATTTTGACCCGAGCCTCCCTCATCATGCACAACTCTGTCCATCATTCGGTTGACTATCCACGCGCTGTCAGCGTCAATAGCTTGAATTCCCGCATCATCCTTTTGAAGTATAACAGCCCCGTCGTATGACTCAACCTTTGAATAAAAAGCGGGCTTGTAGTAAACTCCCCCTGTTCCGAAAATCTGATACGCACCCGCCAATTCATGCAGTTTCATTTCAAGCTGACCCGTTGCAAGGGGGGAATAGGCTATATGCCTTTCGGTAAGCGTTGTTATGCCCAACTTATCTTGCAAAAAATTAAACGCGGTGTTAATTCCGACAAGGTGTACCGTCCGCGCCGAAACAGTATTGGTAGATTTCATCAGCGCGTACCACGCAGGGTAATTCCAGCCTGTACCCCAGTCTTTTTCGAAGTTTTGCGGCCATGCTCGGTAACTGCCCGGAGAGTCGGGGTCATCGATATGCCCCGCCAAATCCAAAAGAAGAGTAGAGTAAGTGATTTTTTCCATATCAATAGCGGGGGCATATACGCCGAAAGGTTTAATAGTTGAGCCTATATTACGCTGTGCCTGATTAGCTCTGTTAAAAACGTCATTGCCCGGTTTGTCGCCAAGCCCTCCCGCGACTGCGACAATGTCGCCCTCGGTATTCATTATGACGAATGCCGCTTGAAGAGTGTCCCTCGCGGGTGTTCCGGGCGGATAGGGATTGCTCGCTCTGCGTACTAAATACGGGTCTTTGAAAACCCTCTCGATTTCTTCCTGCATTTCCATGTCCATGCTGAGGTAGATTCGATACCCGCCTCTCTTAACAAGTTCTGCCGCGCTTTCAATGGATATTTCCTTAATCCGCGCCAAATCGGCGGTAATCTCTTTCAAAGCCGCATCAATGTACCAGTTATGCCGCACTTCGTACTCATTCCAAGTGAACGGGTCATTAACTAACTCCGACATTTCGACATTCCGATAGTACGGGTCGTCATAATCGTCATCGTTTTGCAACCCGTGATACTCTTCATAGCGTTCATCGATGTAGCCGAAGTAATCCCCGGCACATCGCGGCTGACCCTCCGGACAGCGGCATTGCGGGCTAATCGGTCGCCTGAATCTCACCTGCTCATTCCTCGCGGCTTCATACTGGGCATAGGAGATTAAGCCTTGGTCGTGCATATTATAAAGTGTATTAAGCTGCCACAATCGCGACCTTTCGGGATTGGAATAAGGATTCCACGAAACGGGCGACGGCAAAAGCCCGACTAAAATAGCAGACTCCGCGATGGTAAGCTCGCCTACCTCCTTGTCAAAATAGTGACGAGCAGCCGAGCCGACCCCGTATATGGTATTGCCGAATGCAACACGGTTGAGATAACTTTCGATGACATCATGTTTTGAATACTTTTGCTCAAGGCTCATTGCGCGAAAAAGCTCACGCAATTTTCTGCCCACATTAACTTGTGTATCCCCCGTAATATCACGCACAAGCTGTTGGGTGAGAGTTGAACCGCCCCCACGCGCTTCCCCGATTCCAAACACTTCGGACATTGTCGCGCCGACAGTCCTCGTCCAGTCAACCCCCGCGTGTTCGTAAAACCGTTTATCCTCAGTTGAAACAAGCGCGTCAAGAGTATGACGGGGAATCTCCTCCAAATCGACCCAAATTCGGTTTTCATCCGCACTGAGCTGAACCAATTCAACATATTCCCTCTCTTCCTTGTCGTAGGCGAGAACAAAACTTGAATAGCTTAATTCAAGACCTTTTAAGTCGCCTATATCGTACATTGATTCGGCGAACTGGGTAATATAAACGCTTAAAGCAACCGCAACGACACAGCTTGTAATCACGATTATCAAAAAGAGAGTCAAAAAAGTTGTGCCGATTACCGAGAAGACATACCTCGAGCCTTGTGCGGCAGTCATTTTTTTCTTCTTTTTTCTTTTACCGACTTGCGGCTGCCTTGATTTCGGCGGCAGGCTTTCGCGCAAGTGGTGATACCTCTGATTATAGTTATTATTAAGCATGAGATTTTTCCTCCAAGCTTTAGAACCTGTCTTCATAAGCAAACGCACTGCTAAATCGGCGAATTTTCCGCCATACCGTTGACTTCAAGCAGCCTGCTCAACGGCGAAGCCGCCGACACCGCTACCCTCGTCAACTCTGCGTTAATTTTTCCTCAAATATCAACGGATATTATCGTCAAAATTGCCTTGTCTGACGAAAAATATCGCTTACT
>WRLX01000137.1 GCA_009777415.1 Oscillospiraceae bacterium | reverse complement strand
AGTGCCGCTGTAAATAGCTGTTCCATTTTCGTACCGCCTTTTTGCTTTAATTATACCACAACGCACATCGGGAATCAAGTTGCCTGAATCACCATTTACCCACTCGATTTGACGAAGAGCCAAATTTAACCCTTAATAAACGCTGTTAATTCGTCTTTTTCGGTGTCTTGCAATTTCTTGGGAAGTAGGTCTGTAAGCTGTTTTATTAACGCACTGTAACGCTTACAAAGCACATCATAATTCCTTACTTCACTACTGTCTGATTCTAACTTCTTTTTACAATCCCTAAGCGGCTTTTTAAGAAACAAAATTTCGTCAATAAGGTATTCTGCGGCTGTTTGTTTTTCTTCTGCTATAAGGGATTTAATTTCTTCTAATTTCAACTGGTCTTTGGTCTTTCTCATGGTAACTACCTCACATTTAATTATAAAGTTTCACAAATTCATGGAGAGGAAAAGTATTGTCCTACCCCGCTGTAATATAATGTCATATTTTGGCAGAACTATGGGGGGTAAATTCGCTGTTGACTTTCGTTTTTTGCTCTTCTGTCGAAACTCGACAATATACTGCTGTTTCTAACATAATAAAAATCCCCTAATCAATATTTATTGACAGAGGAACGCTTTTATTCAATATTTGTCTGATTTCATTATTAAAGCTGTAAATCTGCGTTTTAAGGAGTTAATCATTAACAACGCCGCAAGGGTTGCTTTTGGCATATTTTGACTGTCGTGGTTTTCCTAATATTAAGTGTATGCCGTGATTATTCCTTATATTACAACTTTTTTGCCTTTGTAAAACCGCATTACAAGCGGCTTTACAAAGGCGGTATGTTTATTATATTAACTGTTACCAAAATTAAACAGACACGCCACACTCTCCCTGCGGCATTGACAGGCGATGTTTTGATTTGTGTTTTGAGTGCGATTGTGGTGGGATTGTTGTTTTATTGATTGTTATTATTTCACACCGCCCCAACAAACCCCAACGTCACAGCCGCCGACTCCGCACCCGCTCTCATAGCAGAAGAAATGTCGCCACTCGTCAGATACTTCACGATGAACGCACCTTGATACGAATCGCCGCAACCCGTGGTGTCAACCACTTTCTCGACCTCGACAGCACCGCAACGGAACTCCTCACCGCCCTTGAACGCAACACTGCCGTCTGCCCCCAAAGTCGCTACAAAAACTATATGCGGAAACTCCCTCGACCACGTCTTGTACAACGGCAAATCTGCACTCTTCGCACTGACAAAAAACAAGTCGATTGACGGGAAATACTCACGCCAATCTTCGCACGGAGTACCGTCCATAAAATCCACAGAAAGCAGTCGTGGACTTGCATTCGCAATCTGCATAATCAGACTGTCGTTGATTGTCGTAGCGACCGCATCGACCGTGTTAATCAGCGTGGAATCGTTCGCCGAAATTACAAAATCACGCAACACGCCGTTAGTCCAACTGTCGTCCTTGAAATACCTGTCGCCGTCCGCCGTAAGGTAGACTTTATTGCTCGCAGTTTCGCCTTCAATCGTGTACAAATGCTCGTGATTAATGCCGTGGTGAGCGGCTTTTTCACGAATCGCCGTGCCGAAAGAATCACTGCCGATATTGCCCATAACAAAGACTTCAGCCTCGCCTGTTTGTTGTCGGCAAGCGGACTGCTCGGCGGCAGAGCCACCGACACCTCCGCTCTTGTTTAGCTTCGCACAGCTGACCGCCACGTTAAGTGCATTTCCGCCGACTTTCGCCTCGTCACTTTCGGGGAAGTAGTCAACACAAAATGTTGACATTGTGAGTATTTTCATTTCATTAACTCCTCAACCTCTTTCAACTCAGGCGGATTCAATCCAAGCGGAAATTTAGTGCAAGCCACTGCCGCCAACGCCGATGCGAACCGCACTGTCGTGTCGTCATCGTACCCCTGCAACAGCGAATAAACGCACCCCGCCTTGAACGTGTCGCCCGCTCCGAGCGTACTCACAACAGCGACTTTGAACGCCTCGAATTCACGAATTTCGCCACCTCGTGCGTAGTAAGTCGTGCCGCCGCCACCCGTGAGAATCACGAGTGCATTGGTGTGTTCGGCGAACTTTTTCAGCAGTCGGATTTTACCGTCCTTGTCATTTTCGGGAGTATGAAAATCAGAAATATGGTCACGAATATATTCGCTCGAAACGGCGACAATGCTCGCATTTTTCACAACTTCATTGTCGGGACGTTCGTCAATCGTGACGTAAGGGATGTTGTTCTTGTGGCAGTATTCGGCGGCTAAGTTGGACTCCTTCCCGAAAAACGCATCAAGCCCTGCGACTTTTGCAGTGCGAATATCGGCTTCATTCGGAGTGTTCCAACGGCAAATTCCACGCTCCCAATAATCGGCATGGAAAGCGGCGAAAGTCGAGAAGTTGGTGCGTGTTGTGCGGTCAACTATCACGAATTCTTCCATACCGTCATAATCGGGAGAATAGTGCAGTGCCGACACGTCAACACCGATTTTGTTGTAGAAATCGTGAGTCAAATCTCGTGTGTATTTTCCGAGGTGGTTGCCGACAATCTTGACCTTGCAACCGAGGTTGGCAAGCACGATTGCCGCCGTTCCTGTCTCGCCGCCCGGCAGTGTATAACGCTCCTTGACTTCGCTGTAGTGGTCGGCTTTCGGGAAGTCGCCCTGCAGTAAAAATCCGTTGGTTTTGGTAATCATTCCGTATAGGTAAATTTCATGGTTTTGCATATTATTACTCCTAAAAATTATTGCAAGGGAAACCACCATTCAGCGTAAATTTCACCGTTAGTCGAGTGCCGTTCAGCCTTGAAATCGCCGTATTTCAAACCGTGTTTCGCGATCCACGATTCGGTAAAACGCCGTGAAATGCGGACTGCACGAGTGCGGAGTTGCTCAAGCGTTTCCTCCTCGTAACCGCAAACGACATACTCGCCAACGGGAAGTGTCCACTCAACAAATCCTTTGGTATTTGGTGCAACATTACTCCCGAGAAAGTAGGTGGAATCGTAGGTTGCGGACAAATTCGGCTCGCATTTGCACTCACGTTGAAACCGCTCCCATATGCTTTTGTGAACGTCAATTCCCGTTTTCGCCGCAGAGATATTCCCTGTAATTCCTGTGAAAATAATCGGCATCTCAAGAGTACGGCGGTTGATTTCAAGTACCAATCCATCGCTGATTAACGGCACTCCGATTTCGGTTTTGGTGTTGCAAAAAAGCAAATCGGGTTTGAACATATTCTTCAACGCAACTGGATTTTTTCTGTACTCGCTCGGCGTTAATCCGTAGGTTTCCTTGAACGCACGAGTGAACGTTTCGTGGCAGGAAAATCCGTAATCCAACGCAACATCGAGTATGCGATTTCGCTTGTCCTGCAACTCGCCGCACGCTCGTGCAAGACGGCGGAGCGTGATATATTCCCTCACGGGAGTTTTCACGAGTTGCGAGAAAAGCCGTTGGTAGTAGAACGGCGACAGTCCGACTTCGGCGGCTAAGTGTTCGATTGCGATGTCGTCAGCGATGTTGTCCTCGATGTAGTCGATTGATTTTTGGATTTCTTTCCACGCTTGCATAGGTCACCCCTTTAGATTATTATAACACATATTTCGAGAAAATGCTCGACGATTTCTGCTGTTTTTGAATGTTATAAAAGCCGTTCCCGCCACACCGACAACTTCTGCTCAAAAGTCATCGCCGCATAAGCCGTACTCGTTGACGGCATAACGTGAAACTCAATCCCAAACAGGCTTTCAAGCCCATTGTACTTGCGGTAATACTCGAACGCTCTTTTGCTGTTAAACAGCACTTTAGTTATTCCAAAACGCTCAATAAATTTGGGAATCTCGACATTACCGACTTCATTTTTTATACTCGTATCAGCCGAGCCTTTGATTTCACAGCTTTTCAGCGTGTCCCACAGGGCAATTCCGTGTTTGAAAATCACCGCTTTCTTTTGCTCATAATTGTTAAAAT
>WRLX01000136.1 GCA_009777415.1 Oscillospiraceae bacterium | reverse complement strand
AAAAAGCCAAGAGCACCCAAACAAACCCCCTTTCGCGTTATTCTAAAATATTCCTTCTCTTGTTTAAGAACAAAACAAATGCCGGTTCGCCCGCCGTACATCTCGGCGATCACCAACATGACAAGCCCGATTGCCACGCCGGTTTTAACACTCATTATAATCGCTCCGATTGCGTGCCAAAAATACACACGCAAAATTAGAGTGAGCTCCGATGCGCCAAAAATCCTTGCGCTTGCTAAGTAACGCGGGTCGGTGTCTTTAATGGCTTGATAAGTATTAAACAAAATCGGGTAAAACGCCCCGAGAAAGATTAAAAACGTCTGCATGGGCAAGCCCACACCGAAAAAAATAATCGTAATCGGAACCCATGCGGGCGGTGGTATGGGTGAGAGCAGTTGAAACAGCGGCAGAACCCGTTTTCTGATTGAGATATTCCAACCCATTAGAGTACCAATCGGAATAGCCGTTACAATCGCAATCCCCAATCCGAAAAAAAATTTGCCCATGCTGTTAGCCACATCACCGAGAAACCCTCTGTTTGTCACCATGTCCCAAAATGTCACGGCAACTGCACTTAGCGGCGGAACGAGGTTACTGATAGCCCTGCCGTCAGGCGTTGTAAGGTAACGCGGTAAAATTTCCCACGCCGCAAGAAGCACGAGCAGTACGGGAATAAATTCCCGCGAGAAAAGATTTCCCGCCGCTCCCCTTATGAAATAACCGAGTTCGCGGAATAATATGCGAATCGCAGATTTAATCCTACTCATGGTCATGTTCTCCTAAACTCAGTATCAGTCCGTCATCCGCTGTGGAAAATTCCGGCACAGGGTGATTTTGCAATGTTTCAAAACGTATCGCTGTGTTGTCGGCGACAGCGTGGCGCAATTTATCGGGCGCAAGTAGACCGGTTGCGGTTAGCGCATCTGTAAAAACCTCTGCTTGTTCCGATTTATCACGTCTGACAAGTAGCACCAAAATTGTTTGGTCTATTATCGGGGGGCAACATTCATCCCCTGCGGCAACCTCCCAATTCTGGTACAGAACTAAATGACCCTCAGCCTGTGCGGTCACGGAGTAATGTCCTTTTATAACCGCAGCGTCAACGATTCCCGCTTCAAGCGCGGGAAGCATAGCGTCAAACGCCATATAACTGTAATTCACCTGTGACAAATCGGCGTTAAGTCTTTGTGCGTCTGTTATGAAGGTTTGGAGTAACGCACAATCGGGGGAGCGGGCGGCAATAGTCAGACCGCCGAGTTCCTGCAAACGATTGTCTAAACCCTTTCGTAGAACGACTACCGCACCGTATGGGTATGTTATCACCCCTGCAACGGTCAAGCGTTCAAATCCTGACAACATCGAAAAAGCGGTTAATTTATCCGTTTCAATGAAGCCTGCATCCAATGTACCCGCCAACAACGCGTAGCCAATATCGGACGACGAATGAAACTGACTAAAGTCAGCATCGTATTCGGCGGCGTATATAGTTGCGGATAGATAACCGCCGCCATGCCCTATTTTCAATACGGCATCCCGTGCTTCGTCTGTTCCGCAGGCGGTTAATATTAAAGACAAAGAAAGGACCAAAATAATTTTAAGTACAGACTCCGTTACCATGTAATCCCCTTAAAAGCATCCGCAAACATATTATCCCCCGGATTAGCCCTTATGTCGTCCATATTAACGAGTTCATCGGCAAGCTGCTTCAGTCCTTCAACTTCAATCGTTGTTCCGAATAACAGTCGATGGTTGCCGTGTATAATCGCATTTTCCGGCGCTCCGGTGTACCCGGCGGCGATTGCCACAATGCTATCGGCGGTTGGGTCATCAAGGATAATTGAGTTGGCTTCGTCAATCGCTCTGACGAAATTTACAAGCGCATCAGAGTTGTTTGCCAAAAATCTGTCGCTTGCGTTGATTGTGCGGCAAGGTATATTTGCCGAAACATCGTCAAATCTTCTTACATAACCCGTGAGTTCAGCAATACTTGCCTGCGGTTCTTCAAGTATCGCGCCATCTACCACGCCCGCTTCAAGGGCTTGTATTGCAGGCCCGCCTGCCAAACGCTCTAAGTTAAACTCTGCGCCCGTGTTCCTTGCGGCAATGGTAAGCGAAATAACCGCTTCACAAGTCGGCGAAATACCGGCGATGTTTCTCCCATTCAAATCGGAAAGCTCCCTTATGTCCGAGTCCGCCGGAACAAGTAATACGCTTGTGCAAGGTTTTTTTACTTGTGCGATTGTTTTAATCGGTGCGCCGCCCGCTATTGCGGCAATAGCTGTAGTCGGGCAAGTCCAAAATACATCTGCGTTGCCAGAAACCACTAAATCGCGTGATGCCGCGTTGTCGTCTGTTGCGATGATTTCAACATCGAGATTGTACTGTTCAAATAGTCCAAGCTCTTGTGCAACATAGAGATTGAGGTGATGGGTAGTCCTTGCATCGGCTACAATGATTCTGGTTCGGGTTGTTTCACCGCCCTGCTCCTCTTTCGTTTGGCATCCCGTTAAAAGAGCCGAAAAAAGGGCAATAGTTGTCAGGATTACGATGAATCGTTTTGATTGTTTGAGCATGGTATGCTCCTCCTTAAATTAGTCACATGGATAATTCCCATATGTTTAGTATGATATGGATTATAAACCTATAGAACCTATTTGTCAAGGAACGCGAGAAATATAGTTTTTTCATAAAAAGCTTGCCTCCATCCTGTAAATACAGTATTCATATATGAATAGTAGGAATATATGATAAAATTTTTTGTCTGTTAATACATTTCCAAGAAATTTAATACCGCTTTCTTGATACGGATCGTTCCTCGAAAAAAGCGGCCGTGCCGATGAAAGCACAGCCGCCGCCGTTAATCATGTCTACATATCATATTTTTTGGGGTCTAAAACGACATAGCAATATGAACCGACGACTCAAACAATGTGTGACCGTTCGTGTCCAATACTACTATGCCAACACCGCCTGTTACCGATAAATGCTCAAAGTGAGTATAGCTATCCAAGTTAAATGCCTCTTGCTTAAATAGAGTAATCTCCCGCGTCATCGGCTTCCTCTGAATTTATTAAATCCTGTAACGTAAACGAATCAATATAACCATCAATGACTTTATAAAGACCCTCCCAGAAACTGAGCGTTTTACAAATTTTTTTGCGTCTACATTGGTTTATTTCATCTTCCAAGCAAGCAACCGGGGCAAGTTTCCCCTCAATCACGCGTAATATTTCACCAACTGTATATTGAGCGGGTTTTTTCGCAAGCTCATATCCGCCACTCGACCCGCGTACGCTTCGCAACAATCCTGAACGCTTTAGGTTAAGTACGATTTGTTCTAAATACTTTATCGATATTTCCTGACGTTCAGATATATCTTTTATAGTGACCCGTCCTTTATCGCCGTGTTCTGCAATGTCAATCATCATCCTTAAAGCGTAACGGCCTTTGGTCGAAATCCTCACAATCCGCACCTCATTTTTTTTATTACATGATAATACTATATGATTTATAGGAAATCAATGTTAAGGAAGAGGATAAATTACATACAAAATAGAGGGTGCTTATACAAAGCCTTCGGTAATTTCTTTGCATTTGTCGTAGAAAAGGCCGACATCCACCGAATACGCCAGGTATTTTACCCCGGCGCTTTTCCACATGTCCAGGGATTCCTTAGTGTCAGCGAAAGTACCTACCGTTATATTTTTTTCTTTTGCTTTTTTAATTATTTGTTTTATTTTTTCAATAACCAATGGGTTTGAGACATCCCCCGGTACCCCCAATGATTGCGATAGGTCGTAGGGGCCTATAAACAGCACGTCCATTTGGGCGTTTTCTATTAACTCATCCAGGTTGTCAATCGCTTCTGCACCTTCAAGCTGCGCTACAATCAGCCTTTTGTTGGCGTTTTTGAAATATTCGCCCCTTGGGACGGATGAATACCCTGCAGCCCGCACAAAACGGCATACCCCCCTTTCACCCAATGGGTGGAATTTTGCCGCTTTTATAACTTCTTTTACTTGAGCAGATGATTTA
>WRLX01000135.1 GCA_009777415.1 Oscillospiraceae bacterium | reverse complement strand
AATTATCCCTGATGTGAAATTATTCAGAGTTGAAATATCTATTACCAATATCAATGTCGATACTATGCACATAAGCATATATCCCGAAGAGGTGATCAACTCGTTTAATAGATTCCGCACGTTTAATCTTCCTAATATTGAAGAAAGCAAATTGATTTTTTATGTTTCTCAAGGTGTCTATGAAATAGATGCCGCTTATCACGTGGAAGGTAATGATTATAAAGGGTACAAAAGCGAATTAATAAGTATTACACAAGATAGTTATTATACTTTTCATTTTGTGGAATAAAAAAATTTTGGAAGGCTAAGCCATGAAATTAATCCACATCGATATGGATATGTTCTACGCCGCAGTGGAAATCCGTGACAACCCCGCACTCGCCGACAAGCCGCTGGTAATCGGTGCAAAACCGCACGAACGTGGTGTAGTCAGCACCTGCAACTACATCGCACGAAAGTACGGAATCCGCTCTGCCATGCCAATAAGCGAAGCCTATAAACGTTGTCCCCAAGCGGTTTTCATGCGTGGGAATATGCACAAATATGTCGAGGCGAGTAAGCAAATCCACAAGGTTTGGGACGATTATACTGATTTAGCGGAATACGTTTCGCTTGACGAGGGCTTTCTTGACGTGACGGGGTCGCTCGGACTTTTCGGAAGTGCCGAGAAAATCGGGCATGAAATAAAACAGCGTGTGTTTGAAGAAACCCGCTTGACTTGCTCTGTTGGAGTCGGATATTCGTTTATGTCGGCGAAACTGGCGAGCGAGGAAAATAAGCCCGATGGATTCTTTCAAATTCCCACTGCGGAGGCGTTGCGGGAGCTGATAATTGACCGCAGTGTGCGGATGATTTACGGTGTCGGGCGGCAGACGGAATTGCAACTAAACAGCATTGGAATCTTCACAGTGCGTGATATTTACAGCTGTCGGGAGCGGGTCATTCAGTCGCTCGGCAACCACGGGCGGCAGATTATCGCTCTTGCGGACGGCATTGATGAGCGAAAAATCGCCCCTCCATCGGAGCGAGCGGCGGCACAATCATTGGGAAAAGAACACACCTTTCAGAAATACATAACCGACCGTGAGTATTTGAAGGACGTTCTGCGGCTGATTGCCCGTGAACTCTCGTTTCAAATGCGGCTCGCCCAGACTTTCGCCAAGACGGTCACTTTGAAAGTCACATTTGCAAATATGACGAAAATTACACGCTCGCAAAGTGGCTCGGCGACTAACAAAACTAACACTATTTACGACATTGCCGCATCGCTTTTGGACAAAGTGGAACGCCGTCCGATTCGGCTGATTGGAATCTCGCTGAGCGGATTCACCGAGACGGCTGTTATCGAAACGCAGTTGTCGTTGTTCGATGATTTTGATGATGTTCCTGCCGTGGATAAATCCGACAAGTTAGACGATGTGGCGATTGAATTGCAAAAGAAGTATGGGGACGGGATTGTGAAGTCGGGGAGCGAGTTGATTTCCGAAAAACGGCTTGGAGAAGGGGGATAGTTGTTTATTGTCGGATTGATGGAGGCGGCACTGGATTCAATTGGAAGGGCGTTTTATGCGAATTCCACTTGACTTCTTGTCGCCTTTGTGGTATCATAGAAGAGGTTCAGATGGACAAGATTTTTATAGTGCTTTTCTTTTGGCTCATCGGCACGAGGACATAACCCAGTATTTCCTGCATTAATCGGTGTTCAGACGGCGGTAAAACGTCATGCAAATACTTCAAAAAGACGGGACATTTTGCGTTCAAATCGTAGGTTGCATTAATCCGCACGGTCGATAAAATATCGGGATTGTGCGGCGATAATTGTTTCGTAAGTACGTTGTAATTTCCGTTCTTGAGGTTAATCAAATACGCATTGGCATTGACATTGTTGGTTTTCGTGAAGATTTGCATTTTCCACTGCTTTGTCGCATCGGAAATCTGCGAATATGTTTTATCGTTGTCCGCCGCCATGAAATTCCGCACGAAATTCTCTGCCTCTAAATCGTCTTTTTGAACGTAAACTCCGCCCTCGTAAAACCAAAACTTATCGCCACAAAAGAACACATTCTGCTCGGCGGCGAGTTTGTCTGCCAAGACTGAACCCCTAAAGCTGAGTTTCCCCGACTTTTTGTATTCGTACCACGGCGGGAGTTCGTTTCCGTGGGTGTCGTGCTTTCTCGTGCGAGTGGAGTCAAAAGCGGTAAAAATCTCTTTATGAAAAGCCACCAACTGCTTTAATTCAGCGGATTTGAACGAGAATTTCGCTTTAATTTCGGAGTTAATAAACGTCTCGGCGAGCGGATTATTGAATAAATAATCGTTGATAAACTTTTGTGCAATCTCGATATTGTCATACGCCGTGGTCGATATTTTGCAGTCGTGGAGCAGTTTTCGCACCACTTTCATATCAAGCGGAATAAAAGCCAATCCCGCAGGAGACTTGACTTTGCACTTGCCGAGATTGGGACAAACAAAACCGTTTTCAGAGATTTTTTTACACGTAATCGGTTTAGTTCCCGACTTGTGAAATCGTGCAATTTTCGCCTCGGTCTCCTCGAAAGTGTACTTTTCATGCGGCTTAGAAATGCTGTGAATTGCCTCATCGCCGCCTTCGAACACCGTCATGTTGGTAATCATAGCGTACCAAATCGGCTCTGGGAGCGTTTTTGCGTTCTTCTTGCAATGCTTGAATAACAGGCAATCTCTGCCCATTCTGATTAAGCCTTTTTGAGTTCCCGCACCAATAATAGGAGTGGAATTAACGTCTTCAGAAACATCTCGTGGAATGCTTGGAAGTCTCTCCGAAAGCTGATTCTGCTCGTAGCGCAATTCGGGATTATACTTGATGACTTCTACCAAAACAGCCTCTTGCTTGCAATGGAAAAAACTAGGCAATCTGAACACCCGTGACTCGTTAATGCAGTTGGAATCGCCGTTAAACTGCTTGACTAACTGCCGCTGTATATGCCGAAATGTGCCAACTTTGGCATCGTCTTTCACTAACCAGTAGCAGTGAGGCGATTTTCGAGTCCGCACCACAAGCGAAGGTTCGAGCGTGAACGCTTGAATCCGCTCCAACTGCTCTTCGAGGGAAACATCGTCCATTTCCACAAACTGAGCGTTAATGCGCTTGATGTGCGAGTCCTCGTGACCGCCGAAGTTCACAACAAAGAAAATCCCACGATTCTGCTCATTATGCTGTTTTAGCAGTCCGTGAATGCCGTCTCATATCGTCCTTGTTCTTTTTCGAGTTTCTGACCAGAGAAAGCGGTATCTGAACGGTCGCTAAACACACGAAAACAGACCGTTTCATTCGCCTCGAAGAACGCTCCCAAAAACTCTGACGGCGAGATGTCAAGCCCCGCCAGTGAAAAATTAGCCATCGCCGACCTCCAAATCGTCCAACTCTTTCAGTTCAACGAATCGTCTTCCGACAGACGATTCTGCCACAATTGTGACGTTAAATTCATCAAATGGACGCATTTCCATGCAGTTTTTAATGAAAAAAACGGCATTTTTCACTTCATTTTCGGGTATTTCAAAGACTAATTCATCGTGAATCTGCAGTAAAGGTTTCAGCCACGGACGGTCGGGCAGTCCTTTTATAATCCGTCCGAGTGAGAGTTTTAGAATATCAGCCGCAGTCCCCTGAATCGGAGTGTTCATAGCGACTCGCTCGGCAAACGCCTTCACGCTCCAAGTCGCAGAGCGAATATCGGGGATGTTCCGCCGTCTGCCAAGCCACGTTTCGGTATAGGCACGGAATCCCGCACTTTTCTTGACTTCCTCTTGCCATTGGGAAAGCCGTGGGTAACCGAGTTTGAGGTTTCGGATGATGGTTTCGCACTCGTGGAGTTCCACTTGTAATCCCGCTTTGAAGTGTAACGTGCGTTGAAGACCACGAGGGAATAAGCCAAAAAACGTGCCGAAGTTGCAGTTTTTGGCAATCGTCCGCCGCTCCTTATATAGAGGATGGGATTTGTCCTCAGCCTCGGCGAGCGGGATTTTGTAAGTCACGGCAGTCGTGAGTGCGTGGATGTCACCGCCAGTTCGGTAAGT
>WRLX01000134.1 GCA_009777415.1 Oscillospiraceae bacterium | reverse complement strand
TACCGTAATTCCCAAAAGAAAGGATTTTATAACATGACCTACAGACCAACTAAACCTACCAAGCGGGAAATAGCACAGCACTTTGAACTCCTTGACGTTCTCACCGATAGGAAGTCAGTAGCCGATTATATTCCCGTTGGTCTTTTTGTTGTCAACCTCCAGTACAGCCGCATAATGTACCCCGCCGTATTCAGCACCGACATTAAAACCGAAATCTACATAGACAATATCACCACGCTTGAAACGCGGAACATAATCGGGCTTAAACGTGCTTTCAAGTCTAATATAGCGATTCCATTTCACAATCCAGTCAACAATGATAGATTGAGTTTTGGGCGGTAATTTTTCAACCGTAGCTTTTAGACCTGCGAGAGCTACATCAAGCGGGGTTGGTTTCTGTTCACTCATTCCTCCCCGTCCCCCTTATCCCGCTCAACCGTTTCATCAATAGCACGATTGACGAATCCGTTAAGGCTCTCACCGTTGTTAGTGGCGTGGGCTTGCAAGTCGGCTTTTTTGCCTTTGGCAACTCTGACTTTTATTTCATCATACGCTTTGGCATTGTATTTTTCGTTAGCTTTTCGCCTTGATTCGCTTATAGGCATATTTTCACCGCCTTTCAATACCATTATACCATAAAATATGTACCGTGTCCAGTGTTGAAAAAATTATTTTGTAAAACCTCTTGACTTTGTACTGGGTGCAGTGTATAATAATATTAAGGGGCAACGCTACACCGTCCAAAGTAGAGCGTTACCCCAAACCAAAACGACAGACAGCCGTTTTACTTATTATACACTTAAAACCGTTGTCTGTCAAGGAAAGGAATGATTTTATGTGCAAATACCCAAACTTCAAAGTCGAGTGCCGTTATTACGTCAACTATAACCAAGCACAGACTTATGGGAACTTGACACAGGAACTGCTTGACAGCATTCTTGAGGACGGCGAAACACTGACAGAATCCGAAGCCGCCGACATTGCTGTAGCGTGGAACGGGCATAGTTTGGACAAGTTTCCTGTCCCCCAAATCGACAGCAAGTATATTCTTTCACCCGAAGTGCGGTACTTCCAGCACACGGGTAATATGGAGGAATTTAAGCGAATCAGCGAGGCTAAGTTTGCGATTCTCGGTTATCTGCAAGGGGCGAAAATCCGTGAAAAGCACTGGGGCGTTTACAAGAGCGGGATTGAACTATGTGATACGATGTTGGCAGGGGAACAAGTCTATTACGCTTTTTATCGGCTTGTGTTCAGTCTTGCTAACATTGCGAGCGTACTTCTGCACCGTCACCAACGCAAGCAAAGCAAAGAGCCGCCCCGTGACGTTGCTCACGACAGGAAGAAACCCGCACTTGACGGAATAGACGAGCCGCTGAAAGCCATTCAATCAGTCATTGAGTGGGCGAAAAAGGCAGGGGGTGACGATGATGACGGCTGAAAGACTTCACGAATTGTACAGCCAGTCCCCCACAGGGTTGCAGACCGCAGTCGTGAACGCATTGGAACAGTGGGAACACGCCGACATAATCACGGTTGAAATTGGCAGTACACAGCGGTATACGTTCTTAGGCGAAATCGAGCCGGGCATTGACAGGGACTTCAACAGGAACATAACACAGGCGGTTGAACTACTGAAAACTACAGGCGGTGTCGGGTATCTGCCTATTGACGATTTTGACGGTTCGGAGAATATACCGCCCGAAATCAAGAAAGAGTTAATGACGCTCTTTGCGGCGGTTGTTGCCGAAATCGGCGGGAATCTGAAAGGCTGTGATGTTGCGGAGGTTCGGCGGCGATGGGGCGAGAGGATGGTGACGGAATGACGGAACTCGACAAACAACTAACGCAAATCTACGAAACACTTCGCCGTGAAAACATACGCTGTACTTGTATTTTCGCCTGTGTTGTCGTAATCGTGGGAGCGGCTGTCGGAATGATACTCCATTACTTTCCGATAAGTCACGGCGAGCCTATAACGTATACTTACACCGATGCGGCAGGGACAACTACCTCGATTACGCAAAACGGCAGGCAAACCATCACGACTGTAACCGATTCTGACGGGCGTGTAGTTTCGACTGTTATCACGGGTAGACGGAACGGTGGGAAAAGTAACGTAATCTTGCAGAGTAGCGAACCAAAAGAGCAACGGGAACAACGGCGAACAGAGCGTAAAGCAAGGCGGGAACAACGGCGGTCTGACAGGCTGATACAACGTGCTGAACGGTTGGAACAACGTGCTAAACGGTTAAGGGAACAGGCTGAACAGTGATAAGGAAGCGGCGAGCGTGGTGCTTGCCGCTTTTGTGTTGTTTATCTGTTGTTTATCTGTTGTTTATTGCCGTGATAAACAACAGAAAATTATAAGAGTTTATGAGAAGACTAACACCGATAAACCGCATTTATAAAGGGATTATAATAAGCGGCGAGAAGCTGTAAAAAGACAAAAAGCTATTTCGATTCTCCCCGACTCCATGTAGGTAAAGTGGCTCAACCATGCGGTTTAAGCCACTTTTTCATTAGCGAAATATACTGTTTTGGGTGCTATTGCCCTGCCAATCATCGGCGGGGTTTCGCAGAATCGTCATCACGTCAGAATATGGCGGTGTGGTGGTGTGTGTGTAGTGCCACGTAGCAACTCGGCGAATAGTGTCTGTTTTTGGTATCTGAAACGCCCCATTTGTGCGGACAACACCGTAATAACCACGTTCCGACAAGATTTCAACAAGCGTGTCGATTTCGGGGTGTAGTGCGGGTTCGCCGCCGCCTGTGATTTCAATCATCCACGTTTCGGGCGGCATATGCTCTAATTGATAGTCAAAAATCATCTTTGCCGGGATTAAATGCGAAGTGTCGGCGGTTTTCTTGTTGAATCGCTCTGCAAGGCAGTAACTACACCGTGTGCCGTTTACCCCTGTGCATATGTCCGCGAGGTAGATTGTGAAAAGGTTCATTTCTTGCCCTGTACCCTGTACCCTCTGTACCCACCTATCACGCTTTCGCCATTGCTGTACCGTGTTGAGTTTTATACCATGCTTTTCGGCTATCTCTTTTGGGGTCAGTCCTGCTTTGTATTCTTCATAGGCTTTCTCCCTCACAGCTTTCACCTCACAGCGGTTATTATTAAGCCCGTAAAAAATCCTCCCACGCTGTGAGAGGATAGCTATTCACGTTGCCGAAACGCTCATCGTTGCAATTGATTCATACCGCTCCTTTTTTTGCCTACAACAAACCGCCCTGTTAGGACGGTTTTTGCTTATTAGGTTTGTAATTTTTTGGCAATGTTAGCTTCGGGCTAATAATCGCGGGTTTTCCAAATTGAGTTAAGTCGGTTTTTTTGCTCGGTATTTTTTCTTTCATGTTCTCCCCTTTCTATAAGCGAACCCAAACAGTGATTGGTGGCTCTCGCTTTCAAATATACTGTTTAAGTCGTTTATGGCTCTATTTTGATTTTGATACATCGTTCTAATTGTTGAGTTTACGTTCGCGCCTCGATTTATTTGATTTTGCGCTCTTGTCGTCGCTGTCTGTATTCGCCTATTGGCTCTCGCCGTTTCCGACTCAACCATGTTCACGAAATCTCTTGCTCTGTATGCGCTTGTGTCGCTATTCCAACTGAAAGAATGAGTTTGGTTGCCTATAATCATTCTAACCTCTGTTATGCCGTTATTGTACGCCGTTCTTATATCCGCAGGCGAAAATGCTGAATTTTGTTCAATGCCGAATTGTTCTCTTTGTTCGTTAAAAGGATGGTTGTGTGTCAATATATTTCCTTTCATCTTTTGAAGATAAGCTGTCAAATCAACACTCTGCGCTTCACCTTTGATTCGCGCTATCTCAATTCCGCTACTATCGAATATAAAGGAATCGAACTGTAAGATGAGAGTAATGACAATAATAGTTATGGAACTAAAAACTTATCACAAAAAATAACCCCTCACCCCCTTGCAATCCCTCGAAACATCTGCTATACTATATATGAGTGTGTTCACTTATAGATAGACAGAGCCACTCTCTGAAAACTTTTGAATATCTCTTCAACATTTAGATTGTACCACAGTTTCAAAGAAATGTCAACCATTTTTTCGG
>WRLX01000133.1 GCA_009777415.1 Oscillospiraceae bacterium | reverse complement strand
TAAACCCCTCGCTCACAATTGAAAAGCTGTTAAACGCCAATATAATCAATGCGGCGATTATAATGCCGGGGAGAAGCCATCCCGGCGCAGTCTGCGAAGTCTTGTTGCTGTTTCCGCTGTCCGTAGAAAATATTTTATTCATTTTTACACCATCCCTTTCTGACACCAACGTGCCATAAAAATGCGTTTTCCGCACAACCACAGATTTATTTTCAAACTTTTTACCCATGCCCTTTCTGACACAAATGTGCCATAAAAATGCGTTTTCCGCACAACCACAGATTTATTTTCAAACTTTTTACCCATGCCCTTTCTGACACCAACGTGCCATAAAAATTCGTTTTCCTGCTTTACCTAAACATTTATTTTGTAAACAGTATTTACTATTATAGCACACTTGTTTAAAATGTCAAGCGTTTTTTTTAAAATACTTGACATAGGTAATAAATGTATAGTATAATAACAAAAAGGGAATTTTTACAGCACTCTTGAGCAAAGTGTGCAGAAAGGGCATGGGTAAAACAATGAAGAAGCGTATTTTGGCAATATTTGTCGCAGTTTCGGTAATGCTTGCAACGGTGCATTTGTTTGGGATTCAATCATCTGCGAGTATCTTAAACCCCGCAACGGCGAACGATTTTCAGGACGAGTGGTACACTATGGGAATGGTCGGAAGCGAATTCCGCTCATCGGGATTGTGGTATAAATGGGGTGATGCCTCTAAAGTAAACCATGGGCAGGGTGACGATGCGAGCGGAGTCTACGGTTTTGAATTGAGCGTAGCTCCCGCATTCGGCGCAACTTCGGGCAATATGATACCCCAAGTGACTATAGGGAGCGATTCAATGCGCAGTACGACAATTGCGTACAACGCCTCCGTTCAAAACAGAACCTACAGATACCACGGGACTGTTAATTTCCTTGCCGCAGAGAGCAATTCAAATGTTCTCATACGCGCCGCCTCAGGCTCAATCGGGTTTTACATCACGTCGCTTTACCTATTGGACAGTGCAGGGGACAGAACAACTTCTCAACCGATTTACTCGTACACCCCCGTCGAAGGTGACACCGATGGGAACACCGGGTCGAAGGAGATTCGGCAAACGATAACAAACAATCGGATTCAAAATATCAACGGGTGGGACGTTGAGGCGTGGACTCAAAATGTATCCGGTTCGGGAGCAATCAAAATGGAGCTTTACACAGACGGAACTTTTTCGTGCGAATGGGACAAAACCTATAACACACTTTTCAGAACAGGGAAAAAATGGACAGGGACACAGGCGAATACAACAATTTCAAGTGTAGGAGAAATCGAAGTCAAGTACGGCATTTCAAATTATTGGAGCGACAGAGGTGCATCATACGTTGGCATTTACGGCTGGACAACTGTTCCGTCAGGTCAAACGGGGCAAACTGTTGAATATTACATTATGGATAATTGGCAGAATTGGCGACCACAACCGAATACTTCCGGCTACACTTCCCACGGGACTATTATGGTTGACGGCGGGACTTATGACATTATTACATTTGAAAGGGTTAATGAACCCTCTATTATAGACGAAAGGGACACCTTTTTGCAGATTTTCAGCATTCGCCGCACTGCGCGTTCAAGCGGGACTATCAGCGTTTCGGCGCATTTTAACAGATGGGCGCAGGAAGGCATATTAAATCTGAACCACAATTTGTATGAGGTAGCAATGAAAATTGAGGGCTTCGGCGGCGATCAATTCAGCTCAGGCAGAGGGACTTTGGACAGTCTTTACCTCAAATACGGCAACACGGTAATGTGTACTCACACATCCGAGGATGCATCAAGCTGCACATATTGCGGTTCGGGAACACCCATTTCAACAACAACACCTGCCGTTACGTCAACCCCACTCGCGACAACTACTACAGCCGCAACAACTACAGTTCCCGTAACGACTGCCACAACGGCTACCGTATCTGTTACAACAACTGCGGTAAGCACGAGTGTGCCTGTAACAACAACCACCCCCGCTACAACCCCGCCTGTTACTACGGCAACCACATCTGCGACAACCACAAGCGCAACTGCAACTACAGCCGCAACAAACACAAACCCGCTTGAAACAACGACTGCCGTGTCCGTAACAACAACCACGCCTGCGCCTACTACCGCAAGCACAACTACAACAAGCCCGACTACAACTACGGCAAACCCGATTGAAACAACTACAGCCGAGCCTGCAACAACATCCGACACAACCACCTCACCCGAAACCACAACCGCAGCTACAGTTACAACAATTTCCACGCATGAACAGACAACAACTATTGCCGAAACAACGACAACTGCTTCTCCGGCAGAAACGACTGTGCCGGTCACTACAGCAACGACTGAGACGGGGTGCGGAAACTGCGACAGGGTAGACTGTGAACTTTGTGACCCGTTTAAGGGCGAACCCGAATCCGGCAAAAAGCCTCTCGCTCTCGGAGGGGTTAGGGGAACGACTAACAGCGTGGGAGAACCTGTGGTTGATATTTTCGATGTGCTTGAATTGCTCAAGTTTATTGTAGGTATGGATAATGTGATGGAGGCATCCGACAATCCCAATCGTGAAGAGGCAATGCGAGCGGCGATAATAAGTGAGGCGGGGGAAAACGCAAACGCGCCGACTATATTTTGTGTTCTTGAGATTCTTAAATACATCGTAAATATGGACAGCAGAGTTGACGGAATCCACAGAAACGGCAAGCCTGCGGAAAATAATTCCTTGACAAGCCACAGAGCAGTATGGTATAATAAGAACGAGTTTTTAAAGCACAAAAGTGTGCAGAAAGGGCAGGGGTAAAAACTTGAAAGTAAAACAATGTAAAATGGGAAAACGAAGCTTTCAACGGCACATTTGTGCAGAAAGGACAGGGGTAAAAGAATGAGTAAAAATCAGATTATCGGGTTGGTCGTTGCGGCGGTGGTATTTGTGTTTGTTGCGGTGACGAGTGCGATTACAAACAGCGTTATGAAAAGCATCAACTTTATGGACGTTCTCAGTGAGGGTTCAATTTACCCGGTTACGGGTGATTATATCGGAGTTGTCCACGTAAAAGGGACAATGCTTGAAACCACAACAACGACTCCGTTTGAGACGCTCCAGTACGACCATCAGCGGATACTTAACAGTATCGAGGAAATGAAAAATTCCGGCAACAACAAGGGGCTTTTGCTTTATGTAGACTCGGGAGGCGGCGGTATTTACGAAAGCGAGGAACTGCACCATAAGCTCATGGAATACCGTAATGCGACGGCGCGTCCGGTGTATGTTTACATGGGCAGATACGCGGCATCGGGCGGGTATTACGTTTCAGCCGCATCCGACGGAAGGATTTACGCCAACATGAACACCTTGACGGGCTCAATCGGCGTAATAACGTCTTACTTGAATTTGTATGAGCTGTTTGAGGAACACGGAATCAAATATGTCAGCATTACAAGCGGCGAACACAAGGATATGTTAGGACTCGCCAAGGAAGAGCTTGAGGGCGACAACGCTGTAATGCAAGCTGTAATTGATGAGATGTATGAGAGGTTTGTAGAAGTTGTTGCAGAAGGGCGGGGAATGAGCGTTTCCGATGTGAAGAAAATTGCGGACGGGCGTATTCTTACCGCGAAGCAAGCGTTGGAGGCGGACTTGATTGACGGGATTATGACCTATGAGGAGCTTAAAGAGCTAATAACGGAGGAATGGGGCGGTGCTGTCACCATTTTTGAACCCGAAGTTGAGTTAAGCTTATTTGCATCAATGTTTGCCACAGCGAACCAACTGCGAACAAAATCCGATGCGCAAGCGATAATTGAAGCGTTTGAAAAAAGAGGGAACGGGGTGATAATGTATTATGCACAGCTATCATAACAATAACAGCCTAATATCGGCGGGAGTCGGCGTAAGAGGTTTCGCTTACCTTATTGATTTGCTGATTAAATGGTCATTTGTCGGTGTGGCACGGTTATTCTTTTTTATTTCGCGGCTCGGGAGTACTTTTTTAGGCGAGCCTGTACTATTCAGCTTTAGTATACTTGATATAATCGCGTATTTTATAGGAGTATCCTATTTTATATTGTTAGTGTACTGTTCGGGAGTAACCGTCGGAAAATTTTTGC
>WRLX01000132.1 GCA_009777415.1 Oscillospiraceae bacterium | reverse complement strand
GATTCCGGCGCACAGTACCAACTTTCGTTGCGTACGCAACAAAAAAACGGGAGTGATTTCACCCCCCGATTCGTATGAATCGGGGGGTGATTTTAAGTAATCGGTTGGGATTTCAAGATTTCCGTTATCATGTCGATTACGGCAATATAAGGCACAAATGAATGGACGTTTTTTAAATTCACGCTCGGCATTGCTTACGATGACACGCTTAAGTAATTCGTCTAAAGTTTCGGTTGCATCTGAACTCGAATAACTGTTCACAATAAAAGTCGAACCGTTAATCACAACTTCTCTCGGCATGAAAAAACTCCTCCATGTTTTTTAGAATCGTTTTAACTTCCCTTGAGATTGTCTGAATCACAGAAAAATTTTATTTAGGGCTTGAAAGTTTGGGTAATTTGTGGTATAATCAAAAGTGAACCGCAGTGGAGCGGACAACACCCAGCCACTTGCCCGACTTTCAATGCCGCCACTTCAAAACCCGCCTTGTAAAAAATATGCGGACGGGCTTGGAATTATAACAGTTGCGGCAAATTTTAAGGCGGCGATGTCGTCAGCTATTTCATTCCGTAAAAATCAGTTGAAATATAAATTTTCAGAAGGAGTTTTAACCAACATATGAACACTAAAATCCAACAACTTATAACTCTGATAATCCGTGCGATTTCAACTGCGGAACTGCTGATTGTCGGCGGAACTTCGCTTGCGGTGTACCCAGCGGCGGGTTTGATTGACTACTTCACGGGTGACAATCTCGTGCTGATTAATAAGTCCAAAACCGACCGTGACGAACAGGCTCAGTTGGTTATTCATGTGGCGATTGGGGAGGTTTTGGGTGCGGTTGGATTGGCTTTTGATTGACTTCAACGAAATTTCACACAACTATTGCAATTTTTTACAAGGACGGAAAATTCTCATTGACAAAACCCATTATTTGTGGTATGATGTTTTTATGCAAGAAATTACAACCGACATAAACACAGGGGAGGAGGGGGAACAATCAATGTTTGTTCAAGCAATAATGGCGTTCGTTTTCGGTGGATTCTTCTTTGTTCTGCCAATATACTTGCTGTTGTGGGAGCGAAATGTCAAGAAAAACGGCGTAGAGATTGATGCCGAAATCACCAAAATCGAGAAGCATCAAGGTGACGATCGTGTCAGCTACACCATAACCGTGACTTATGTCATCGGGATTAAAACATACGAGACTTCGGAGTTTCCGGGCTTGACATCGCTCGAGGATAAAGCAGTGGGGAATATTGTCCGAATTCGTTATCGTAAAGATAACCCCAACAAAATTGTGGCGTTAGACGGAAAAAAAACCGGTCAGTACATTGTTCTCGGGATTATGTCTTTGGTGGGGTTAGGGTTGATTATATTCGGCGTTTTCTTTACGTGAAAGTTTTGTTGAAGGAAAATCTAACTAATGGCAATACGAAAACTAACAAATTGGAATGACCCGCTATTCCGCAAGACAAATAAAGAATATGAAACCGAGGAGGATTTACGTTATGTCATCAATTTTAAGCACTCTTGAGGCGATTAAAACTCGTTATTCATGCAGGGCATTCACCGACAAAATGCCGAGCGATTTCGACTTGCAGACAATCGCCGAAGCCGCTGTAGCCGCTCCGAGTGCGATGAATATGCAACCGTGGCGAGTGATTATCGTTAAGGACAAAAGTCTGCTTGACGAACTCGAAAAAGAGGGCATGAAAAGTCTCGCCGAATTGCCCGACAAAGGCACGTATAATCGAATGCAGGAGCGTGGTGGGAAGATGTATTACAACACTCCGTGCCAGATGATTATTGCGATGGAAAAGTCGAGTAAATGGACGGATATCGACTGCGGGATTATCACGCAAAACATCGCTCTTGCGGCGACTTCGCTTGGAATTAACAGCCTGATTTGCGGGTTGATTTCGTTTAGTTTTTCGAAGAAGAAAGGCGATTATTTTAAGCAGAAGTTGGGTTTCCCCGATGGTTACGAGATTGGGATTTCTGTGCTGTTGGGGTATGCGGCGGAATCGGGCGTGAAACCTCCTCATGAGCCTGATTTGGGGAAGATTAGCGTGGTAGGGTGAGGAGTTTATGGAAACAAACACACAAAAATTCACAGGCAGAGCGGAGGTTTACGCTAAAGCTCGCCCGAGTTACCCCGATTCAGCGTTGGAATATATCGCAAGTCTTGTCCCAAACAATGAGGTCAATGCGGTGTTTGCCGACATCGGTGCAGGAACGGGTAAATTCACCGAATGTCTCGCAAAGCAAAGCTGTGAATTATTCGCTGTCGAGCCGAATGACGACATGAGGAAACAGCTTGCAATCACGCTTTCGCCTTTCCCGAATGCGAAAATTATCAACGGCACAGCGGAAGTTACAATGCTCCCCGACAACAGCGTTGACGTGATTACTGTCGCACAGGCTTTGCACTGGTTTGAACCCGATAAATTCCGTGCAGAATGTCGGAGAATTGGCAAAGCGGGTGTAATTGTGATTGCGATTTACAATCATACTCCTGAGAAAATCGGAGGCAGTAAAGGCGGTCACCGTAAGGAAGTGTTGGATGCGTTTTTTACCAATCCAACTTACAGAGAATTTCCGAATCCTGTGGCATATACTCGCGAAAGTTGGTTGCAATTTATGTCGTCGCACTCACGCAGTCCGCTCCCGACTGAACCTGAATATGCCGCTCATATTGCGGAAATGGAGACTATTTTCGCTCGTGAAAACGTCGATGGATTATTTCATCGTGAGTTGGTGACGAGGGTTTGGAGCGAGAAATTATGAACAACAAAAATCACACAAAAGAACAACTCAAAGAGGCTCACACTGCACTTTTGTCTACGCTTAAAAAATGTGAGAAAATCGACACATCTAACTTTGGTAAATCGCAAAAAACGTTACTCGAAAGGCGGGTCAAAGCGTTGCGGTTGGCTTTGGATTTAATTGAGAGAGAAACAGGAGAGCTAACATTATGAAAACAAAAATCGCCACTGTTTCAAAAGATTGTGTCGCTTGCGGTTGCTGTGAGCGAGCGTGTCCACTGAACTCAATCAGCGTACACAAAGGCAAATATGCAGTAGTTGGCGACAACTGTGTAGGTTGCGGAAAATGTGCGTATATTTGCCCTGCTAATGCAATCGAAACAGACAAACAAACTGCTTGTAGAGTGAAGAAACAGCACTGGTATGATTTTCTGTGGGTTGGCGAAATTCTCTACATAACCCTCGGATTTTTCAACATTTTGTTCGCATGGCTTGGGTTGGTTTTCATGATGACACCGCTGTTTATGGCGATTACCGGCGGCAATAAATCCTATTGCAACAAATACTGCGGCAAAGGGCAGTTATTCGGATTAATCGGGAGTAAATTATCGCTAAAGCTGAAACCTCTACGATTCTTACGCTCGAAATGGTTCAGATATGGCTTCTTGACATTTTTTATGACAATGTTCGCCTTGATGATTTATTCGGTCGTCCGAGTATTCGGCGGCACGGAATTAAGCGAATCCATCACGCTTTTATGGGCATTTAAGTTGCCGTGGAATTGGACAGATATATCGTTCGTGCCGACGTGGGTTGCACGATTCGCCTTTGGTTTTTACGGGACAATGCTGACCTCGACAATCTTGGGGCTTACCACAATGGTGCAGTTTCGCCCACGGACTTTCTGCGTTTACTGCCCGATGGGGGCGATGACACAGGGGATTTGCGGGTTGAAAAGCAGGGGGGAGAAATCAAAATGAATTACAAAATCAGACAAGAAACTCCTGCTGATTATGCAGAAGTCTATGAACTTGTGAAATTATCATTCGCAACCGTGACCTACTTAACAGACGCTTCTGAAGGAGTCTTTTCAGATGAGCCTGTGGAGGATTATTTGAATGGGGTTCGTTTCAAAGATACGTTCATTCCCGAATTGTCGTTAGTCGCCGAGCATGAAAATGGCGAAATTATCGGACAAATCGTGCTGTACGAAACCGATATTATAACTGCCGAAAAATCAATCACCGAACTTGTTTTGTCGCCGATTTGTGTCCACCCTAATTATTTGGCTCTTCGTCAAATCGAGTGGGTAAATGGTGATTCAGGCAACTTGATTCCCGATGTGCGAAGATAAATAGTGTTGATGAAATTTTTCATATTCCTGTACC
>WRLX01000131.1 GCA_009777415.1 Oscillospiraceae bacterium | reverse complement strand
CTCGCTTAATGCGATAAACTCCGAGCAGTCGGGGTCAGTTCGCTGTGCTTTTAATTGCTTTGGAAGATTTCAAGAAATTTCCTCAAAGTTTTTTCGTTTTAGGGCTTGACTTTTATTAGCAGGTTTCCCATACAAATTCTATTGCTTACCGCAAACACTAATGACACCAATGACTGCATATTCCACTGCCATCGCCAAAAGAACCGCAAGTATAACGGTCGCCACAGTTAGCGCAACATTTTCCTTCCATTAACATCTGCGCTTTTTTCGCGTCTCTTTGCCGCAACCTTTCCCGCTCTTCTTCTTTTTTTCTCTTCCTTCCGGGTGCAGTTGTGACAAAGATAAAAAAACCAACAATTACTGCCACTATTAAAAGCTCCACTGTTTTATCCCTCCTAATTTTAGTTCCTGTTCGTAAACCTGTACTTTTACGGACTCGACAAATTCTCATAAATTTTTCAAAATCTTTAGACTTTTTTAGACTTTTTTACAAAAAACACTTGACATGGCAAAAATTATGTGGTATAATGACGAAAAATTAATTAGTCCGTAAAAGTACACCTTTACGGACTTTTATTTAGTAAAGTGTTAGCGGGAAGAACGCGCTTAATTGACGCTTTAACAGCCCGCCGATAAAATTTTTCATTTATAACTTGACAAATCAATTATTATATAGTAAAATATAACAAAATATTAAGAACCTGTCTTCACAAGCAAACGCACCGCTAAATCGGCGAATTATGCCCGTCGAGCGGACAAAGCCCGCCCTTGAGGGCTTTTCGCCATACTGCGTTAAAATTTTCCGCAATGCACAAAGCATTACGAAAAATTTTGCCTTGTCTGACAAAAAATATCGCTCGATTTATCAGCACGTTGCTTGTGAAGACAGGTTCTAACTTGAAAAGGAATGAATTACTATGAAAAAAACAGGAAATAAAACAAGATTGCTGTCTTGTTTACTTGCGGTGCTTATGCTGTTGGCAATAAGTGCCTGCAACCCCCCCGGGCTTGATGACACTCAACCCGATAATACCGACTCTGCTGAGCTCGAGGAAATACCGACTGTACCCGTTCAGCTTATGACGAGGGAGGCGAACAAATGGAACGACTTTTTCAACAGCTCCACTATTGAAATCGATGGGGACGGTTCTTACTCGGGGACAATTGACATCACCGAAACGGTTACTTTTATCCCGATGATTGCAATAAGCGCGGTCGGAACAACGGTTGATGACCTAATCCGCGACGGGGCGGAAATCGCTCCCGCGGCTTACGCAAACGCAACCGTTACAATTGACTCGGTCGCAGTAAACGGCGAACTGCTTGTCTTGGCTGACAATGAAGACGTTTTATTTGTACCCGATGACGGCCCTTTAAGAGGTGAGGGCGGCGGCGAGGGATACGCCAATGTGCAGGTTTGGAATGCGTGGTACACCCCCAATCAGCGTATTAATGTCGAAGAAAGCAACGGAGTATCCATTGCGGACATGGGCGGGGAGCTTTTGCGGTTTGATGACCCTGTTACCTCTATTGCAATTAAATTTACCGTAAACGGGGTCGGCTCGGACATTGTTCCCGAAGGCAGAACTCCCGGCAGAAATTCCGACAACGATGACGACAACGGAAACGCCAATATACCCGAACCGCCCGTTGATATTGTTATTACAGGTGACTTTAACGCTGACATTACCGCCGAGCAACTTGTCGCTCAAATCGGGGCGGGCTGGAATTTAGGGAACACACTTGATGCTTACTATTCCGAAAGACCCGGCGAACCATTTCACTGGGTTGACCACGACAATATGCACGATGTTGAAACTGCATGGATTGGCGGACCGGAAAATGCCACAACCCACAGCCTTATCAAGCGGGTTAAGGAGTCCGGCTTTAATGCGGTAAGAATACCCGTGACATGGTATAAAATGTCGGGGGATGCTCCCGATTTTACAATTCGCGAGGAGTGGTTATCACACGTGCAAAACATTGTAAACATGGCTGTCGCCGAAGACCTTTATATCATACTCAACACCCACCACGATGAGTATATTATGCGGTTTGATGAAGACCCGGCAGTCGGCGAACGCGCTGTCACGGCGTTATGGACACAAATTGCCGAAAGATTTAAGGATTATGACGAGAAGTTGATTTTCGAGGGGCTTAATGAGCCTCGCGCAAGGACTAACGACTGGAACGCTCACGGGCAGTGGAACTGGAACGGCAATGACGATTTCTATATTACCATCAACCGTTGGAATCAAGCTTTTGTAAATGCAGTACGCGCAACAGGCGGAAATAACCAACTGCGCCACCTCATGCTCGCAACTTACGGCGCGCAAAGCACCAACGGACCGATAGGCGGATTTGAACTCCCGAATGAACCCGATTCGAGTGGCACTGACAGGTTTATTTGGTCAATCCACGTCTATTCGCCGCATAACTGGGCGCATAACGGAAACGGCTCGTATGATGTGTCCGCAGTGCAAAACGATATTGAGCGGGTTGCAAACCGCGCCACCGAATTGGGTATTCCCGTTATCTTCGGCGAATGGGGTAGCATAGCCGCAAATAATATTGACGAACGAGTACAACACGCTCACGATTACATCAGAATCGCGACCGAAATGAGAGAGCGAAACTCCGAGCCTGTGGTAATGGCGTGTTTTTGGTGGGATAATGCCGGAGACTTCCGTATAATTAACAGAAACGGAGCGAACAGCGATAACGGAAAGAGGATTATAAACGCGATTACCCGTGCGCGTGAGGGATTGCCGCTTGAATAAGGCCTATTAAACGTGAAACTCCCCCCATTCTCGCAAAAGAGAACGGGGGGATTCTTTCAGCCGCCTTATCTAAGCAATTATTGCAAACTCAGCTTATCTAAGCAATTGTAAAATAGCTTGAGGAGCTTGGTTAGCTTGTGCCAACATAGCTTGAGCAGCTTGTTGCAGGATGTTGAACTTGGTGTAATTAACCATTTCCATCGCCATATCTGTATCTCTGATTTGAGATTCAGCCGCGGTGAGGTTTTCATGGGTAGTAGTCAGCGAGTTCACAGTATGCTCGAGGCGGTTTTGCATTGCACCGAGTGCCGCACGTTGTGCAGAAACTGTAGTAATCGCTTTTGATACCAAGTCGTTGGATTCGCCCGCTTTTTCGCGAGTGCTTACATTAAAGTTAGCAATTCCGAGTGCGCGTGCGCCCATATCGTTAATGTTAAGAGTAACTCTCTGTTCAACCGCGTTGTTCGCGCCGATTTGGAAAGTTATACCTTTGCCGCCGCCCATAGTGCGGTTCGCGCCAACGCCTGCACCTACTTGACCGGCAGTAGCCATGTTCAAGAAGCTGTCAGCCAAAACTTGGAGAGCATCCGCTCTTTCAAGAGCTTGTTCCGCGCTTAAAGAACCGTCTTCGGGAAGAGCTGCGATTTCCGCAAAGTTAGTTCCCGCAACCTCGTTAAACGCCGCCAAAGCACCGTTAATGCCCGTTCCGACAGAACCGTCAGCATCGAATATACCAATCGCAGCGTTTAAGTCAGCGATAGCCGCATCAATAGCCGCGCCGTTAGTAGCCGCGCCAATAGCAGTTCTGAAAGTTTCCAACGCGCTTGCATTTGTGCCTTCAATACCTGCAAAAGCGTAAATAGCGTCCGCCAAAGCAGCTATATCAGTAGCAGAAGCAGTAGAACCGGAAGTACCACCGGTTGCCGCGCCACCCGCAGAACCACCGATAGCCGCTTGACCTGAAGGAGCAGTCATAGACGCGCCTTCATCAATTTGTCCACCATTCCAAGCAACAAACGCCGCTTTAATGGCTGCCAAGTTAGCAGTTACAGTAGCAGTAACAAACGTGGCACCACCATTTCCTGTTGTAATTGAAGTGTGTGTTAAAGCGGCGTCGAAAGCCGTGTTAATAATCGTATCGGAACCTACCGCGAGAGCGTTCAGCCTTGTCGTCATTGCCCCGATAAATGCAGTAACTTCAGCCTGTTGAGTCGCATCGAGTGCGAACCAGCCAGTCGGGTCTGCTCCGGCTGTGCCGTCTGCTCCGCCAACTCCGCCGAGTTGAGCTACTGTGTGAGCCGCGATTGTAGTTGTTGCGCGGAATTTTACATCGCCGTCGGGGTTAATCGAAGACGAGAATTCAACTGTGTAATCCAAGCCCGCTTGTGCGAGAATCTTAGAAATATCATCGCCTGTGTAATCGGGTCCCGCGGCCCAATGA
>WRLX01000130.1 GCA_009777415.1 Oscillospiraceae bacterium | reverse complement strand
TTTTAAAATTTTTATAAATTTATTAGATTTTTTTGTAAAAACCTATTGACATTACAGATATTTGCTGATATAATATTTACTGTTGCGGTTGATTTGTGCGGACAAACCCCGAATTAAAGAGAGATTTCCGTACTTTGAAGCTGAACACGACCCATTAGCTCAGTCGGCAGAGCACCTGCCTTTTAAGCAGGGTGTCCCGCGTTCGAGTCGCGGATGGGTCACGTAGGCGGACTCTGTGTTGAACAGAGTCCGCTTTTTTACTTCCTTACTGTCGGAGAGCAAATTTGTAAAAATTGGAAAATTTCATTAGAATAAAATCGCGCTATTAATGCAAAATAGTTATAACGGAACGAGAAATTCTCTTTCCATTTAGACCTCTGTGCAGGTCTGTTCATGAAAGGAAACGATATTTTAAAATGAGAAAACTTACCTTTGGGCTTATTTTAGCCTTAACATTGGCTTTATCTGCCGCATTAACCGGTTGTGAGCCTAATGTCCCGGACAATAATAACGATAACAACGCGGAGATTACTATATTGCCGAATGACAATAACAGGCGTGATGGTGAACGGGAAAATGACGAATTTGGCGATGGATTCGGCGATGAAAACAACGAGGGAATCGGCGAGGGAATTGAAGACACAAATGTTGCGGAGCCGTTTGACGATGATGTTGAGGGCAGACGTGACGGCGAGGCGGAAGACGGTTTAGATGAGCATAACGGCACATCGGCAGCTGAGGGTGATACCCCGGCTGCCGATTTTTCAACCGCAGTAATGACGCTTTTAGCCAATAACAGTAATGATAGCGGCAATTCGGGCGGTAATGACATTTCCCGTCTGTCCAACACCAAAATAGGCTGGGGATTAGGCAAACGGGTCGACGAGTACAACCGCCCGCTTGATGCAGTTGAAGCAAATGCCAATTATAAAAGCTTCGGTGCGACTTTTATCGGAGAAAGTGGGCCGAATTCCCCGACAATATATTTGACATTCGACGAGGGTTATGAAAGCGGGCATACAGTCGCTATTCTTGATTCATTAAAATGGAGCAAATCGCGAGCGACCTTTTTCGTGACTTATGATTACTGTGAAAGAGTTCCCGATTTGGTTCGCCGCATGATTGACGAGGGGCATACAATAGGCAATCATTCTTACTCTCACCCCTCATTCCCCGACTGCACCGAAGAGCAAGTACGCGAGGAAATACAGATAGTACACGATTATGTAAAAGAAACATTTGACTATGAAATGAATCTTGTCCGATTCCCGATGGGTGAATTTTCCGAAAGAAGCCTCGCTATTGCCCGAGACATGGGATACACTCCTGTATTTTGGAGCTTTGCGTATGCCGACTGGAATGTGAATAATCAACCCGATAAAGCCGCTTCCCTTGAGAAACTCAAGGCGGCAACTCATCCGGGAGGAATATTCCTGCTTCATGCCGTTTCGCAGACTAATGCCGAAATACTCGGCGACTTGCTTAATTTTTGGCACAGTGAGGGGTATAGTCTCGGTATAATCGGAGAAACACAGACAGCGCTATAGTTCGCTAAGAAGCTGTTCTCATAGACCCGTACTTTCGTGTGCGATTGTCTGTGACAACAGCTTCTATAATATTTTTTTTACCTCTTGACAATATCAAATATACGTGTTATACTAAGATAATATTTATAGTTAAATAAGTTGTAGGAGGAATTTCACATGGGAATCTTCACAAAAAAAACAAAAAAAATAGCGTCAATTTTGTTAATATTGTCGCTTATTTCGCTTATTCCGCTTTTTTCAGGGTGCAATAACGGCTCTGCCAAAAACGGAGAAGAAGACATTGGCAACGGAGAAATTGTGCCGGAAGAGCCGACAATACATAAAGTCGGTTTTATTTACAGAGGCTCAGTCGGAAACTCCACCCATAACCTTATTTGGGAAAACGGGCGGATTCAGCTTGAGCGAAATCTCGGAGTCGAAACGTACTATATAGAAGACGTTTTCGTGAAGAATTTTATGGAAGCGGTGGAGCTTCTTATTGAAAGGGGAGTTACCGTAATCGTTTCGACCTGCCATTCGTTCGCCAACATTACCGAGAGGGCGGCTAATGAAAACCGGGACATTGATTTTATCAGCTTTGGCGGCAAAACCGCGCAATTTAACTTGGCGAGCTTTCAACCCCTGTTGTATCAGCCGGCAAATATAAGCGGACTTGCCGCGGCGTTAAATACCGATGCAAGCTCTATCGGGATAGTCGCCGATAACAGAATGTTCAACAGTGCCGGTGTTATTAATGCCTATATTGAGGGTGCAAAGGATGTTCTTGAGCCTAATTTAACCACCTATGTCAATTATGTGTCCTCTGATAGCGAAAGGGAAATAAGGCAGGCTGTTGACGACTTGGTAAGTAAAGGCAATGATGTTATCATGCTGTATCTCGGCAGCGATTACGGCATAAAATATTGTGAAAGCATAGGAGTTAATGTTGTTGCGTATTCGGGCAATCTGCCTAATTTAGCCCCCGATAACTATATAACAGGCTTTTACTTTAATGTGGATTCTTACCTTACCGAGCAGGTTCGGTTTATCCAAAACGACATTTTCTTCCCCCAAGTGACTGTTGGTTGGTTGGAAACGGGTTCTTCACAATTGATACGTCTCAATAGCACGGTAAGCGATGAAACAGTGGAATTGACTGAGTTGCTTTTTAGCTCGCTTATAAGGAATGACAGAGTTTTTATGGGGCAAATTATTGACAGGTTCGGGACAGTTCAGGTTGAACACGGGGTTACTCTTTCTTATACAGATGTGTTAGCGATAGACTGGTTGGACGCGAGTGCATCGGGGAACAATGTCACCTCATTTACAGAACCTGTAGCCGAGGTTGCATTAATCCCGCTCGTAGTTAAGGGGAGTCCTTTGCCGCCTGCTGAATCCGAGAGTGCAACTTCAACGGAAGAAGAACAAGAATAGATGAATCCCTTAACAATACAAGCAAATGCTAAATTAAATCTGTGTCTTGATATAGTGGGAAAACGGGATGACGGATATCATAACATTGTCAGCGTGATGCAGGAGATTGACCTCGCTGATATTGTATATGTCAGAATCACCGATGCCCGCGATATTCAAGTCAGTTGTGATAACCCGGCAATCCCTGTCAATGGTCGCAATGTCGCATATCGCGCCGCAGAGAGGTTTTTGAGGGAATGTCGGATTAGGCGTGGCGTGCAAATACACATTCAAAAGCGTATCCCGGTAATGTCGGGACTCGGCGGTTCGAGTACCGATGGTGCGGCAGTGTTAAAAGCGTTAAACAGCTTGTGCGGCGAAATTTTATGCGATGATGAGTTGATTAAAATGGGGGCGGAGCTTGGCGCGGATGTGCCGTTTTGCATCGTTGGGGGGCGAGCAAGATGTAGCGGAATCGGCGAGATTATAAAGCCGTTGCCCGATTCTCCGTCTCAGTTTTACGTTATTGTCCGTCCCGATTTTTGCTGTTGCACTAAAAGCGCGTTCGGGCTTTATAATGACGGATTTAAAAGAGGGAGCAAAGCCAACATATTTGAGGAACTCTATAATGATGAGCGGATTAACAGGATTCGCGATGAGCTAATCGCGGCGGGTGCGAAAACGGCATCGCTTACAGGGAGCGGGAGCGCGGTATTCGGCGTATTTGATGATTACAAATCTGCCGCATCGGCAAAAGCCGCATTTGATTTGTCGGATTACCCGTTTAAGTATATAGCAAAAAATGTAATAAAAACTGCACAGGGAGGGTAGATGTATGATTACTAAGCGTACACATTTGGGGAATATAATTGTTACCAAACAATTTTTTGCGGAGCTAATCGGCAGGACTATAATAAGTTGTTTCGGCGTTGTTGACATGAACGCCGATGGGGTTAAGCAGAACTTTTTTGAAAATTTGCCGTTTTTACCCCAAAAAACACAAATAGATAAAGGCGTTTCGTTTAAAATAATTAATGATAAATTGTATATAGAACTGCATATAACTGTAATGTACGGGATTAATGTCGCTTCTGTTGTCAAGAGCATTCAGCATAAAATAAAGTATGCAGTCGAAGACGAAATTGAAGTTCCTGTTGAAAGAGTGAACATTTTTGTCGATGGCATAAAATCATAATCTATTATCGAGGAAAGGGCAAGGGTAAAAACTTGAGAATAAGTCTTCGTAACGCGGAAAACGAGGTTTTTAATTCTGCACTTGTGAGGAAAGGGAATGGGTAAAGATTTGGACGGTAAAACACTGAGAGATGCGATAATATCGGGTACTAACAATATTGTAAACCACAGGGAAGAGGTTGACGAGCTTAATGTCTTTCCTGTTCAGGACGGTGACACAGGCGCAAATATGTCGGCGACCATGAAAAGTACACTGGGAGAGCTGATGATT
>WRLX01000129.1 GCA_009777415.1 Oscillospiraceae bacterium | reverse complement strand
CAAGCGAAATCGCATACTCGATGTTGCGTTGGATTACGGATTTTCCTGCCACGAAACGTTCACTCGTGCGTTCAAGGAAACCTACGGATTAACGCCGAGCGAGTACAGAAAAAAACCCGTTGCGTTGAAGAATATGTTCAAGCCCGATTTGCTTTTTTGCAACACCAAAACCGAGATGGGAGTGCCGTTAATCAGCGATGGATTGGTGCTTGAAATCAACCACCGTACTCTTGAGATGCCGATTATTTTCACGGGAATTACGGGGAATATTTCTGCGGTGAAAACGGGAATTGACGTTCACAAAAGCATATGGGAGCGGTTTCAACGTGAGTGCAAATGCGAACCGAATTTGTCTGCGACTTATGGTTTTACGTACTTTCTCGGGAGTAATGTTGCATCTAAAATCAGGGGCTTTGTTGAATGGACACTTCCTGTTGGTGAGTATGTCGTTTGCAGTTATGAGGCGGAAACGCTTGAGCAACTTCGCACTCGTGCAGTTCGAATTTCACGGCGTTTTACCGAATCGTGGATTGCGAAACACAGGTTGAAATGCGACGATTTCAAGACTGAACGGCACTCGACTAACGGTGAGATTTATTCTGAGTGGTGGTTTCCTCTTAAAATTAATTAGGAGAATTTTTATGAATCACGAAATCTATTTATACGGAATGATTACCAAAACCAACGGATTTTTACTGCAGGGCGACTTCCCGAAAGCTGACCACTACAGCGAAGTTAAGGAGCGTTACACACTGCCGGGCGGCGAGACAGGAACGGCGGCAATCGTACTTGCCAACCTCGGTTGCAAAGTCAAGATTGACGGCAACCACCTCGGAAAATACACACGAGATTTGACTTGCGATTTTTACAACAAAATCGGTGTTGATGTATCGGCACTGCACTACGATTCTGATTATGACGGCATGGATGAATTCGTGATGGTTGACCGTGATACTCGCACCAACTTCTCGACTTTCGCCGCTTTTCATGCCGATTATTGGGAGCGTGGAATTTGCCGTTGGAACACTCCGA
Organism: Oscillospiraceae bacterium; assembly: GCA_009777415.1. GTDB lineage: Bacteria > Bacillota > Clostridia > Oscillospirales > Ruminococcaceae > Ruminiclostridium_E. Next base: position 3,437 of record WRLX01000129.1, on the reverse strand, counting down.
ATGAAGCCGATATTCGCACTGCAAAAGTCGCAGGGCTTGATGCGTTTTTCGGAAAGGAGTCCAACCTTGCCGCCGAATACTGCCACAAGAACAACATTCCTTACGTCACGATTGACGAACGCCCCGATAACGAAGTTGTGAAAAATGCGAGTATTGTCGCTGTTTCGAGCGAATATATTCGTGACCATATTCCCGAATATCACACTCCTGCAAACGAAAAGGATGGTAAAATCCGACTGCTGAAAAAGTATGCTGAATACACCAACGCACTCGTGATTCTCACGGGTGGTGGCGGCACGACTTACTACGCACGAGGTGGCGAAGTCCGTGAATTTGAGGCGTTTAAAGTCGATGTTGTGAGTACGCTCGGGGCGGGCGACACGTTCAAGGCGGGGTGCGTTTATTCGCTGTTGCAGGGGTACGATGACGATACGACTGTGCGGTTTGCATCGGCGTTGGCGGCGGTCGCTTGCACTAAGTTTCCGCTTGGATTGAACCCGCCTAAATTGAATGAAGTCGAGGAGTTAATGTCATGAAAAAGATACTCACAATGTCAACATTTTGTGTCGATTATTTCCCGGAAAGTGGTGAGGCGAAAGTCGGCGGAAACGCACTTAACGTGGCGGTTAGCTGTGTGGAAACAGGAAAGACTGAAGTCTTCGTTATGGGCAATATCGGCAGTGATTCTTTCGGCACGGCGATTCGTGAAAAAGCCGCTCACCATCGAATCAATCACGAGCATTTGTACACGGTTGACGGCGAAACTGCGAGCAACAAAGTCTACCTCACGGCAGACGGCGACAGGTATTTCAAGGACGATAGTTGGACTAACGGCGTATTGCGTGATTTTGCAATTTCGGCGAACGATTCCACGCTGATTAACATGGTCGATGTGGTTGCTACGACAATCAACGACAGGCTGATTATGCAGATTTCCAACGCAAGTCCGCGACTGCTTTCGGTGGATTTTATGGACAATACTCCGTGCGAAGATTGGTGCGAGTATTTCCCGTCAATTGACTTGTTTTTCGTCAGTGCGAAGAGTGCGGATTTGCCGTTGTACAAGTCGTGGTCGGGGGAGTTCCCGCATATTGTTTTTGTAGCAACTTTGGGGGCGGACGGCAGTGTTGCGTTCAAGGGCGGTGAGGAGTTCCGTTGCGGTGCTGTCGATGTCGAAAAAGTCGTTGATACTACGGGTTGCGGCGATTCATATCAGGGAGCGTTCATCGTGGAGTATCTGACGAGTGGCGACATTCTGTCCGCTATGAGAGCGGGTGCGGAGTCGGCGGCTGTGACGTTGGGATTTGTTGGTGCTGTGTGAGATAATAACGTCAATAAAACAACAACCCCACCACAATCGCACTCAAAACACAAATCAAAACATCGCCCGACAATGCCGCAGGGAGCGTGTGCCGAGTCTGCTTAATTTTGGTTGCGGCGAAGTACACAGCAATCACGTAAAAAGTCGTCTCACTGCTCCCGAGCATCACGCTCGCAACTCGCCCAGCGAAACTGTCGGGGTTGGAATCGGCGAGGATTCCGTCTGCGATTGCAGTCGCACCGCTCCCTGAAAACGGGCGGAGGATTGCTAACGGAATCGCCTCTTTGGGGAATCCGATTAAGTCGGTTAACGGCGAAATTGCGTTGCTCAGAAATGTGGTAGCACCGCTCGCACGGAACATTCCAACGCTGATTACCAACGCAAACAACGCAGGAAAAACTTCCGAAACCGTCTTGACTCCTTCTTTTACACCTTCGACAAATTCAGTGAAAACATCTACTTTTTTGATAAGTGCAAAAATCAGCACAAATGCGAATATAGCGGGAATTGCGAAGTCTGAAATACTCATGATTTTCTCTTACTCCTCCCCATTATTTTCGATAAAATTACTGTTACAATAATCGTGATTGTGAGTGTGACTCCGCTGACAATCCACACTGCGGGGAGGATTTCCATTGGGTCTGACGAGCCGTTTTTTAGCCGAAGTGCCGCAACTGTGGTCGGGATTATTTGCAGACTTGCCGTGTTCATGACCACGAATAGAATCATGTTGTTAGAGGCTTTTTCGCCAGTCTGTTCCTCTTTTTCGAGTTCTTTCATTGCGGCGATTCCGAATGGTGTGGAGGCATTCCCAAGTCCAAGTAAATTCGCTGTCAAATTCAAAACAATGTACTGCATAGCTTTGCCTTTTGCGTTAATTCCACGGAAAAGTCGGGACAAAATCGGGCGGAATGCGGCGGCTAAAAACTCGGTGACACCTGCTTTTTGTGCTATTCTCATCACTCCGCTCCATAAACAAATAACTCCCGCAAGCGAAATCGCAAGCGTGACTGCATTCCCCGACTCGGCGAGTGCCGCCTCGGAAACTGCGGCAACATCTCCGCTGATTATTGCGAATATAATCGACAGCAAAATAAGTGTGCAAAATACCCACTTCATCATGATGAATCACCTCCCGTAATTCCACCGTGCAACTTCGAGTGACAACTTTTACACAACCCCATCAAATTCGACTCAGCGTGAGTCCCGCCCGCAGAAAGTGGTTTAACATGGTGAGTTTCAGTCGCAGGGGTAAGTCGTCCATTCCGCTGACACTCGGCACAAAGCGGATTTTTCAACAAATACAACTTACTGATTTTCTCCCACTTGCGATTGTAAAGTTTTCGATATGACGGGTCTCGCCGACTGCGTTCCCGCCTGTGTTCAACGCAATATGCACTGCCGATTACTGCGTAATTCGGACATCGTGGGATTGCACAATGCGGTCGTGATTTATGCGGCATAATTATAAAAAACTCCTTAAATAATATTCGGTTCAAATCCACTCTCAGAGCCAGTTTTTCTTGGTTTTCTTTTCCACAATCGGTTCGCCATTTCGCAACCATTCACCAGTGTGCGAATTATACGTCACGAGCCCACCGACAATCTCTGCATCCTCACGGCGAAGCCCATCGAGAGCCATTATCGCACCAATTACACCATCGATTTTCTCACGAGACTTTTTCTTACTCGGTTTGATATTCCCCGCCGCATCGGTTTCGAGTTTCACGTTCTCGAACATCCACCGCAAAACAGGATTCCCGCCGTGAATAAACCGTTCGTCTAAAATCAGCCTGTGAAGCTCTTTTGACGGTTGTGAGAGTGCTTGAAATCCCTGTCCAAACGGTGTCATTTTGAAGTCACAATCTTGGAGATTTTGTGCCATTTGCAACGCTCCCCAACGGAAAACAACGCTTAAAATGCAAAGAATGCAAGAAAACATTTCAACAAGAATATTCAAACAATGTCGCTTTTGTTATCGGAACTCGTGAACACGAGATGTTATTGGAGTTGCTCGCGTTGTTGGAAACGTTGAACATAAAAGTTGAATTTGTATACACCGATGACAACTTAGCTTATCACAAATATATCTCCGCAAAAATCTTGCGTACAGGCA
>WRLX01000128.1 GCA_009777415.1 Oscillospiraceae bacterium | reverse complement strand
TGCGTTTTTCGCTACTGTCCCTGCTTCGCTTCTTTGTGCCTTTTTAAAAATTTTCCGAATTCCATAAATTTCTAAAAATATTTTTCAAAAAGGGCTTGACTTTTCATAGTTGGTCTCCTTTCCACTATATAAGTATACTAATATTTATAATATATTTATTAGTATATCAAAAAATATTTTAAATTGCAACAATAATTATAGAAAAATTTATAATATTTTTTTAGGAGTTATACATGAGCAATGAAAAATTTATTGTACCTTCAAAATTGCGAGGGGAGGACAATCACAGCATTACATCTGTCAGACTTCCAAATGAGATATTGGAAAAATTGGATGAAATATCTTCAAGAACGGAAAGAAGCAGAAACCAAATTATTATTATGGCTTTGGAGTATGCACTTGACAGGCTTGAGATTGAAGATGGCGGCACGGACGCTTAATGAAGTGATTTTTTAAATTCACTTGACTTTTTATACATTTTGCGTTATACTGTAGTGAATATGGAAAAGAGCATGAAAAATGACCGCCTGATTATCTACGGCAAAAATGCCGTAGCAGAGCTTCTGAACTCGGACAGGCTTCACTCTGTAAACGCGCTTTATGTGCAAAAAGGGGCAAAACACCTCGGCGAGTATATCGCGCTTGCGAAAAAAGCGGGGATTACCGTAAAGGAAGTCTCCGCGGAAAAACTTGACTCCCTCTCCGACGGGAACAGAAACGGGGGACTCGCTACAGCATTGTCCTCAGTTGAGTACTCGTCTGTGGAGGAAATACTCGGCGCATCCGCCAACCCGTTTATTCTTATTGCAGACGGGATTGAAGACCCGCACAACCTCGGCGCGCTGATAAGAACGGCGGAAGCGGCGGGGGTCAACGGCGTTATTATTCAAAAGCGCAGGTGTGTACAGATTACCTCTGCGGTATATTCCGCATCGGCGGGGGCGGCGGCGCATATGAAAATTGCGCGGGTGAACAATTTAACAGAGACTATTAAAGAGTTGAAGAGCAACGGCGTTTGGATTTACGGGGCGGAAGCGGACGGAACAGCGTACACAGAGGTAAATATTTCCAAGAAAGACGGCAAAGTTGCGTTGGTTATAGGTTCGGAGGGGCGAGGTCTCAGCAGATTAGTCCGCGAGAACTGTGACTTTGTTATATCAATCCCGATGTACGGGAAAATTAATTCACTTAACGCGTCGGTGAGCGGCGCAATCCTAATGTTCTATTTTGCGGAGAAAGGCGGCGGTCGAGATTAACGATAAATATTCTGTTGACGACATTTTAAAGGAAATCGACGTCAAAAAATCGGGTAAAACCGAAAATAGAGAGCTGAAGTCCGCTTTTTCGGAGGAGGGGGACTCCTTAACTGCGGAATTGGCGGCGATAGAAAGCCGCAGGTTCGGTAAAAAAGCTTTGCCGCAAAACTCCGGCAGAGTCGATAATACCGATAATACGGACAGTGCGGATAATGGCGGGGGCGACTTGAGCGTTACTCAAATATTGAGCGATAATAAGCCGCAGTCGGACTTGTCTGTAACCCAAATACTTAATGAGAGTACACAACAGCCCGCCAAACCGTTGCAAATAAAGCGGTTTACACCTAAGATTAAGGAAAAGCGGGATAAGTCAAGGTCTTTGTCTACTACAAAAGAGGTAAAAGCGCCGGACGCGCCGACGGAGGAAATTGAGCTTGCTCCGCCCGAGCCGCCTGTAGCGGCAAAAAAGCCCAATACTGCCAAGCCCGACACAAAAAGGATTTTGCAGACTGTTGTGTTGGACACTGTTCCGCTTGCGAAACCGTCTAAGCCCGCTTATTTGCTGCCCGAGGAAAAGGAGCGGCTTCAGAAACTGCGGGAAGAAGAGCTGCTTGAAAAAGAGTTGGCACTTGAAAATCCCGATGAGTTGCTTGACAGCATTAACCCTTATGATGTTAAAAATGTTGAAATGCCGGGCGATTCGGAGATTATAAGCGTGAGAATGACACGCGATGTTGTTCCGGAAGTGCCGCGGACAAATGGGAGCGATTCCTTAAATACGCAGGAGACGGAGGAAACCGTAAAGGAATACAAGCCCACATTTGAGCTCGAAAAGTGGCAGAAAAAGCATAATAAAAAGCTCAATTTTGAGGAAGAGTTTGATATTACCCCTGTCTTAGAGTCCCTCAACAAGTCTTTTGCCGAGAAAAAGAAGGCGGATTTGGGGATTCGCAGAACGCTTAATGTTGACACGCTGTCATCAGTCGGCCCGAGCGGTAATTATAAAGGTAAGACTATTCCGGCGAGGTTGAACATAGACTATAAAAAGCAGATTATTGAGGATTCCGCCGTGCTTCCCCATTCAAGTTTACACGCGAAACAACTTGAGGAGCGGGCATTGGGGGCGAAAAAGAAGCGCAAAGTCCGCGATTTTATTTTTGAGGACATTGAAGACGATGACGATGATTATTACGATGAGCGGGCTTATGACATTGCCGATGAATACAACGATTATGACTCGAGCGACCAGATTCGCAAAGACCTTGACGAGTCACACAAAGGGCTGAAGTGGCGGTTCGCGCTTTTATTGCTGCTTACTGCGGGATTGTCGTTTTTTACTTTTGTTCACGATATGGGCGGAGGGGGCGGCAATGCCATACGGCAGAATATAATACGGCAATGGTTTAACGGCGATTACAGCGGCTATGCTACCGCTTTTGTTTACGCCAACTTAATTGCGGGAGTTGTCGCGATGTGCCTTTGCTCGGGTGTAATGCTCCGCGGCCTCAAGAATTTGTTCAGCGGGCGGGCAGACTGCGACAGCGCGTGTGCCGTTCCCGTTATAATTACTACTGCGGCTTCTTTGGCGCATATTGCTCAAAATGAAAGCACTGCCCTTTTGCAGCAGGGAATGGCTCATGTTTATGTTTCCGCCTCGCTTTGCGCGCTTATGTTTAACAGCCTCGGCAAAATATTTATGATTGTTCGGGCGAAGCGGAATTTCGGCTTTATTTCAGGGGACAGCGCGAAATATTCGGCGTATATGCCCGATGTTTCGGGCGACAGCGATGTACGCGGGTTCACAAAAGGCATTGTGAGCGATGTTCCTGCACCTGTATTTATGCGGAAAACCGAGTTCCTCACCGATTATCTCAAAAACAGCTACTGTGTTGACTGGGCAGATTTAATTTGCCGCAAGTTAGTCCCCATTTCTGTGCTTGTTTCTATATTGGCGGGAGTTGCGGCTTATTTCTTACCTATATATGAGGCGCAGATTGCCCGCAATATTTGTTGGGCGGTTACTGCTTTGGGTGCGTTTATATCGTTGCTCAGCCCTTTTTCTATTATGTTTTTGGTTAATAATCCCCTTTTGAAAGCTTCTAAGGCACTTTCGGGGCGGGATTGTGTCGTTATGGGGTTTACTGCCGCGCATAAGTTTTCCAATGCCAATGCCGTTGTTGTTGATGCGGGGGTTCTTTTTCCTGCCGGAAGTGTGAAATTCCTTAATGCAAAACGGTGTCAAAAGCCGAATGCGATTAACTCGATTTCTATTGACGAGTCAATTGTTATATCGGCGAGTTTGGCAATAAAAACCAATTCTATTATGTCGCCTATGTTCCGCGATATGATTTCCGATGATGCGGATATACTCTATAAAATAGAGAACCCCGTCTATGAAGTCAATATGGGAATTACCGGGTGGATGGGTTCAAAACGTGTCATGCTCGGCAATCGTGAGCAAATGAAACATCACGGCGTTGACATTCCCGCAGAGAAAACCGAGCGCAAGTATTGCCCCGACAATGCCGATATTGTTTATTTAGCGGTCGGAAGCGAGGCAGTCGCGATGTTTTTTATTGAAGTCGTGCCTAATCCCGCAGTCAAGAACAGTTTGCGCGAGCTTGACGAAAACGGCATTGTTTTGGCGGTTCGCACCAAGGACTCTCTTGTGAATGTCGCGAAATTGGCGGATATTTTTGAGCTTGAACCCAATCGTGTACGCGTTCTTTCGTTCGACCAACACTCCGGCTTTGACAATTATTCCCGCTATACTTCGCGCGGCAGCTCCGAAATTGCCTGTAACGGCACTTTTACCTCACTTGCCAAAGCGTTAGTCACCGCGAAGGCTCTCATCCGTGATATTGTTGTTACTTCGGCGGTTTTGTTTATGACTGTGATTATTGCGGGACTTATGGGCTTGATTTTTACAATATTTGCCGCGGCGGGAATGTTGTCCGCCTCAAGCGTAATTATTTACAATATTGTGTGCTTGATTATTGTGTTTGTTTTACAGGGGTTGCGACGGTACTGATGACATAAAATGGCAAGTTAAAGCAGTCGGGTTGCCCTGCTCGGCGGCGGAGCCACCGACACCGGCAACACCCTTTGTGACTTTGCACAAAATAATAAAAAAAAAAAAAAAAAAAAATTTTTTTTTTTAATTTTTTTTTTTAAATTTTTTTTAAAAAAAAAAAAAAAATAAAAAAAAAAAAAAAAATATTATATTTCTTTTTAATTAATTTTT
>WRLX01000127.1 GCA_009777415.1 Oscillospiraceae bacterium | reverse complement strand
AATTTCAAACTTTTACCCTTTTCCTTTCTAAATGGGTTTGGGGTTAAAAGTTTCGTTTTCCGCATTGACGCAGATTTAATTTCAAACTTTTACCCTTTCCCTTTCTAAACGGGTGTGCCGTTGAACTTTCACAATTATTATGAACCGATAACGATTATTAATACATATTCCTGCCTTCTTTATTTTTCCACTTTTCAAAAAGCAGTTTACACTCTGCCTGTGTTTCTGCATCAGTCGCACCAAAGCGGAGTTTGCGCTCGTCTTTGAACCCGCTTTTAATAAACTCATACATATAATCATCGTCAAACCCGGCATCCGCCGCATCCGCCGCACTCGCCCCGTAGTACACTACAGGGATTTTCGCCCACATAATCGCGCTTAAACACATGGGGCAGGGCATACAGGTTGAATAAATCTCGCAATCATGCAACGAAAATCGCCCCAGTGTTGAACAAGCCGCCCTGATTGCCGCAATTTCGGCGTGCATGGTGGGGTCATTTGTTTGGAGTACCCTATTATGCTCACAGGAAATCATTGTTTTGTCCGAGCCGTTTACTTGGACGATTGCCGCACCGAAAGGGCCGCCATGCCCCCCCTGTATTCCCTGCAAAGCTTTAGCCGCCGCCGCTTTCATATTATCCATTGTCGTTATCTTCCTTTTTATCTTCACTATTGTGGGACTTGTGTTGTTTTGCCTTTGATTTATGCCGTCTTATAAGAACAAACAGCAAGATTCCGATTGGAATCCACAACGGCGAAGTCACCGCTATAATTATAACCGTCCACTGAAAAGCCCCCGAAATAGTGTTTACAACTCTGACAAACCCGCTTCTGATAAGATACGTCATGTCCTCGCGGCTTAACGCACCCCAGTCAACCTCGCGGCGTATTGCATTGGGGTCATTTTCCAGGTGAATAGACAGTCTTACCGTTGCCATGCCAACTAAATCGGCCAACAGGCGCAACCGCCCCTCGGTCGCCTCAATGTCCTCGGTAATGCTGTCAATCGTTCTTTGCAGTTGGATGACTGCCTCTAAATCCTCCGCATTTTCGAGAAGCCTGTAATAGCTTTCAAGTGACTTGCGCTTTGTATCGAGGCGAGTCGTCAAGTCGTAAAATTCAGCGGTTACATCCTCCGATTCGCTCCTTGAATGTAAAATCCGTGTGTTTTCCCCAACGTAGATGATAAATTCATCAAGCCTTTGCGGCGGGAGTTTTAACACCGTTTCAACATAGGAAAAATGTTCCGAGTTGTTTATTTCCCCGGAAAACTCGTACCCGCCGAGAGTTCCGCAAAACCCGACAATCATGGCGTACACTTCGCGCATCTCCTGCCCCTTGCCAATCTCCACCGACAAAAACGCATTTTTGATTTCCTTACGCTCATGCTCCGCAACCGCCGCCCCCGCCACTTCACTGTTGCTTAGCTCACGCTCGAATGTAGGATAGAATGTTTGACTATCCGACAATTCGACGCTAACGGCATTGTCGGTAGTTTCCGGAAAGTAATTGTTGCCGCACCCGACAAGCAAAATTAAACAGAGCGAGCATAGCGAAACAGCAAGCTTTCTTATACTCTTCATGACTACCACCTCCCGCGAAGTCCGTTCATGCCTGGTGCAAACGGTGAATGCATCAGCAATGCTCCCACTACGTCATAAACGCCGTCGTCGTCAAGGTTCTCGTTCAATGCCGCAAGTGCCTCAAGCAATTCAAACAATTGCGAAATTTCACCCAAGTCTATGTTGTTGTCGGGATTAAGCGCGGGAGCAGGTTTAGATTCGATTACGGAGTCGCCGAATGTCAACACGATAGTGCCTATTTCAATCCCATCTGCAAAAATTTCGCCTTCTATGCGTTCCTTTCCGCATTTCCCCTCAAATTTGATACGGTAATTTTCCGCGCCGTAATTAATGCTTGAATTAAGTTCAAACTTGCCTGTTTTTTTGTCTGCAGACACCGACAATGAAGAATCAAAATAAGTGAGTTGCTTGAAAAAGTAATCCCCAAGCGAATGCGTATTAATGCTGACACCCTGAAGCTCCCCAATGGTGTGAATCTCCCGTGCAACTATTTCAGAGCCGCTGATATACACTGTCATTTGAGCTATTATTTCGGGTTCGGTTATTGCGGCGAGGTTCTCCTCAAGAGTGCCTATATACCCTGTAATTAACAACTCGACTAAAGAACCCGCCATACCGCCCGGCATTGCCGCTTTTGCTATTTCGCCGATTAGCTCTTTTAATTCCGCGTTGCCTTGGACTGCGCGAAGTGCCGCAAGTGCTACTTTATACGCCATTTCATCGGTAAATTCAATCACGGTTGTCGTTGCCTCAACATTCGTGCCGTTTATTACCAAATCAGTAATGCCGAAGCTCTCTGAATCGGCAGTAACCGCAAAATATTCGTCAATGACTGTGTTGACAAACGTCTGCACCGATTCCTCCGACAGCGGCGCAAGCTCCTGCGGATTTGCCGCAAAGGATGTAACCGCGTTAGATACCATTGTCGCAATCGCACCTATGTCTAATCCGCCGCCGTTCGGAACGGCGTTCAAATCAGCAAGAATGTATTTGCTCAATAATTGCGGAATGCCTATTATAGCTTCGTTTTCATTTAACCAAATATTGCCGGACAATACTTCCTTTTCGCCGTTTTTATAGATAATATTTGAGAATGTTTCGCCTTTGTTAATCTCAAATTCGGTCGGGTTGAGTTTTTCCTCACCCAAAAGTCTCGCCAAGTATTCCCGCGGAGTAAAAGTTAAATTAACTCGCCCCGACTTATTATATTTTTGCAATGCCTCCGTCAAGCTCGGATAGCTTGAATAACTTGAAAGTGCGGAACTGATTAATGCGCGTTCCGCCTGTTCATAAGAGTACGCCTCGGTATTTTCGCGGCAACCCGACATCCCGAACATTCCCAAAAGCATTGAAAATGTTATAATCGCCGCGACAAAAATGTACACAGGATTCCTGCTGTTTATATTCCTTTTCATAGCCAATTTCCTCCTTAAAATTACCTCATTAAAAAATTTAATAGCCGATTGCTATGATATAATTGTATCACGGCAATCGGCTATTGTCAATTACAAATTAATTACATTTCTACTCTTCGCGCAATTCGGATATAATTTTTACAAAGCTGTCAATGTTATCAAATTCGCGGTATACCGATGCGAACCTTACATAGGCTACAAGGTCAATATCTTTAAGGCGGCGCAGAACTATCTCTCCGAGTTTATCGGATGTAACTTCTCTTTGGAGGTTGTTCTTAAAGTAAGACTGAATACTCTCTACCATATTCTCAATTGTTTTCAGCTTTACGGGACGTTTAACAGTTGACCTTAACAGCTTGTCTGTCAGTTTCTTGCTGTCAAACGGTTCGATTGTTCCGTCTTTTTTCGCAACCATGAGCGGAAAATCCTCAATCGTTTCATAAGTCGTAAACCTCCACATACATTTAAGGCACTCGCGCCGTCTGCGAATTTTTGTCTCCGCAGGGCGAGAGTCAACAACCTTACTATCATTAAACCCACATTCAGGACAAACCATATTTTTCCCCTTTCTTCGTAACCTCAGTTAGTTGGTTATCTGACCAATACAAATGTAACCACCTCAGTCATTATAACACAATATATATTTAATTGCAAGCACCTTTCAACAATTTCTCCAACCTTTCTACACTATCCGACAATTGGCTGTAATCCGAGTAATTTTCCCTGTACAATTCAACCACCGCATCGCCTTTATAGCCTTTTTTGTTCAGCAATGCAAAAAAAGCGGCAAAGTCAAAGTCCCCCTCGCCAATAAGCAGGCAGTCCCTCGTTTTGTCGCCGTTTACCCCATCGCTTAAATGAACGTGTACTATTTTGTCGCCGATTGTTTCGAGCAACTCCATTGGCTGAACGCCCGAACGCCGCGCCTGCTTTATATCGAGTACAAAAGCGATTGAAGATGACAACTCCTTGTAGAGAAATTGAAGGAATTCGGGCTTTCCGCTTTTGCAATAGCTGACGTTTTCCTGTGCAACAGTGATTCCAAGCCCGTGTCCCGCCTCAATTAACCCGGACAGCCTTTCGACATATCGCTCATCCGGGCATTTCGCGCTTGCAATCGCACCGTGAACCACGAACACCTTTGCATTCAACTTGCTCATCATTTCGAAATGCCGCTTGTATAAATCCATTATTTCAACGAGCCGCCTGTCATAAGACGAAAAAAGGAACAGCGTTTCCATCGGCGATGAAAAAGGGTGAACCGAAATGACGTTCATGTTGTAGTCATTTACTGTGCTTCGGACATAGGAAAAAATCTCCCCCTCCAGTTCCGATGCGCTGTTGAAGAAGATTTCTACATTTTTCACACCGAGCCTTGCCGTTTGCAGCAAGGCTTTCTCGGTGTGCATGGGATACAATGACGCAGTTGATATTCCAATTTTCATCCGCTTACCTGTTCGTTATTTTCTACTATTAGATTTAGATTTATCGCGCGAATTCCATACTGCCCATAGCGGCCCCGCCATAAATAGCGATGTAAC
>WRLX01000126.1 GCA_009777415.1 Oscillospiraceae bacterium | reverse complement strand
TAAATGGGAAAACGAATTTTTACAGCACTTTTGTGCAGATAAGGAAAAGGGTAAAAACTTAAAAATAAATCCACGGTAAATGGGAAAACGAATTTTTACAGCACTTTTGTGCAGATAAGGAAAAGGGTAAAAACTTAAAAATAAATCCACGGTAAATGGGAAAACGAATTTTTACAGCACTTTTGTGCAGAAAGGAAAAGGGTAAAAGTATGACTAAAACAATTTTAACACAAGAAGGTCTCGAAAAACTGCAAAACGAGCTTGATACACTCAAGACGGTTAAACGCAGGGAGGTTGCCGAAAAAATAAAAACCGCATTATCATTCGGTGACCTTTCGGAAAACTCCGAGTACGATGAGGCAAAAAATGAGCAGGGGATTATCGAGGCGCGAATTTCCCAAATAGAGGCAACTCTTATGAATGTTGAGGTTCTCGATGCCGAGAGCCTTACGACAGACCAAATTCAAATAGGCAACAAAATCAAGATTAAAAATGTCAAAACGGGGCAAATCCTTGAGTTGTCAATGGTAGGCTCAAGAGAAGTTGATATGAAAGTGGGGAAAATAAGTAACGAATCCCCGGTAGGTTCGGCCTGTATGGGGAGTACCGTTGGCGAGATTGTCGAAGCGGAAACTCCGTCGGGAGCGGTAAAATATGAGATATTGGAGATTTCTAAATAATGGAGTTTGAAAATCAAACCGCGGCAATTGCCGAAAATATTTCAGAGGAAAACGAGCTTGAGCTTGCGGGATTAAAAGAGCAAAACCGATTAAGAACCGAAAAGCTGAATGAATTAAAAGCATCGGGTCAAAGCCCGTATTTGCAAACTAAATACCCCGTTACAATAACGGCGGCGGAAATTCATGCCGACTTCGACAAACACGAAAACAACAATGTCGCCATAGCGGGGAGGATTACGAGCTGGCGCGATATGGGTAAAGCGAATTTCATTGACGTCCGGGATAACAGCGGGCGAATTCAAGTCTATGTCAAAACCGACGACATAGGCGAAACTGCATTCGCCAAATTTAAGACGTGGGACTTAGGCGACATTGTAGGAGTTAAGGGGTTTGTCTTCCGCACAAGGCGTGGCGAAATATCGATTCACGCCACGGAGCTTGTCTTATTAGCTAAGTCACTGCACCCGTTGCCGGAGAAACACAAAGGTCTCCGCGATAAAGAAGAACGCTACCGCAAGCGCTACCTCGACCTTATAGCCAACCCCGAAGTCAAGGATGTATTTGTCACCCGCTCAAGGATTCTAAAGGAAATACGCTCTTTTTTAGACGAACGCGGATTTTTGGAGGTTGACACCCCTGTGTTGCATACCCTTGAAATAGGTGCGGCGGCACGTCCGTTTATAACAAGGCATAACGCTCTCGATATTCAAATGTTCTTGCGGATTGAAACCGAGTTATACCTTAAAAGGCTAATCGCGGGCGGGTTTGATAAAGTGTACGAAGTGGGCAGAATTTTCCGAAACGAAGGAATGGATTCTACCCATAACCCCGAATTCACGTCAATTGAGCTTTATCAAGCATACACCGATTATTTCGGCATGATGGACTTAATTGAAGAAATGTATCGCTTTCTGTGCAATAAAATCATCGGTTCGGACACGCTGACTTATAAAGGAATCGAGATTGCGTTAGGTAAACCGTGGGTGCGTATGACAATGCGTGAGTCTGTCGAAAAGTACACGGGGAAAACAGGCGTAAAAGGTTTGGAGCTTATACAGTTGTTTGAAGAGCAGGTTGAGCCTAATTTGGTTCAGCCGACTATCATATACGATTATCCCGTGGAAAATTCCCCGTTGGCAAAGAGAAAAGCCGACGAACCCGAATTTACCGAGCGGTTTGAGTTTTTTATAAACACATGGGAATTCGGCAACGCTTTTTCCGAACTGAACGACCCGCAAGACCAAAGGGAGCGTTTCGCAAAACAAGTTGCCGAAAAGAAGGCGCAGGGGGCAAATGCCGAGGTTGACGAAGATTACATTTTGGCGTTGGAATACGGGCTTCCCCCGACAGGCGGCTTAGGATTAGGCTTAGACAGGTTAGTAATGTTGTTGACGGACAGCGCATCGATAAGAGATGTGTTGCTGTTCCCCACAATGAAGCCGCTCGCCGATGGATGATAAACGTGAACTGCTGAAACTGCGGCAAGGATTGGTAACAGCGGATGAGAGTGGTCTCGAAGTCGATAAAAAGCCGGAAATAACAAAACTGACGGGCAAGGCGGCATTGTCAAACTTTGTCTATCATCATAGCCTGCAAATAAAAATAGTGCTTTTTTTCTTAGTTATTGCGGGGATTTTTGCCTATTTTACATTGACAAGCGAAAAATACGATATAACAATACTGTTAATCGCCGACAACGCCGAAACATCTGTATTTTTTGCAGTCAAGTCAAGCGGGCTGAAGCAGATTATCGAAGACGCAACGCCGGATTATGACGGGAATGGTAAATCCCGCGTTGAATTTCGGTTTATCGACTTGGTTACTCATGTCGGCGAAATCCAAAGAAGCCCCGATGCAATCCACGGCAACAGGGTAAAATTGTTCGGTGAGGTTCAAACGGGGGACTCGCTGATTTATATCGGAAACAAAGAAGCCCTCGAAAACATTCCCGGCACGGCAATGTCAGTCGAGGACTTTTATTATGCATTTTACAGCCTTGGCGAGCTGATTACAGAGAGTCAGCTTGAGTTTCCGCCCGATTTATACATCGCCGTCCGCAATCGGAGCGATGAGGCGGAGCTTGCAAAAGCATTGGCTGTTTTAGAAGCTGTGTTCTTAGAGCGTGTTCGCACTCCGGAAAATCTCGGGACTTTTAAGACAGAGGATTAGAGTCAACCTCTCTGATTCCGAGTTCTTCATCAAAATTGTCAAAATCGGGGAAGTCGAGACGATTATACGCTCGCGAAAATCCGCTTGTGCCGTATATGCCCGCCCCCTTGTAATCGCCGTGATACCCGTTAGTCGCGGACATCTCGAACAATGGTGTCATTTTCTTTTTCGGCTCAATTCGCGCGCTGTTTCCATGCAAAAACTTGCCGCCGTTTGTATTTTTATTATCCATTTTACACCATTCCTTTCCAACACCACTGAGCCATGAAAGTGCGTTTTCCGCACAACCTCAGATTTATTTTCAAACTTTTACCCATGCCCTTTCTGCACAAATGTGCTAAAAAATTTCCATTTTCCCATTTATCGTAGTTTGGATTTTCAAACTTTTACCCATGCCCTTTCTGCACAAATGTGCTAAAAAATTTCCATTTTCCCATTTATCGTAGTTTGGATTTTCAAACTTTTGCCCATGCCCTTTCTGCACAAATGTGCTAAAAAATTTCCATTTTCCCATTTATCGCAGTTTGGATTTTCAAACTTTAAAACCTACCTTTTTTAATAGACCTCTTGCGTAATCAAAATATGGCGGCATTCTGATATTTATTTTTCCGAGAAAGGTGTCGAATATGCGCAGTAATAAAAAATCGTTCTTGCAATTGCTCTTACCCGGGTTGGGCTATGTTATTATGGGGAATTTACTTTCCACCATTATGACCATATCTCTTGCGATGTTTAGAATGGAGATTCTTATAATGGGGCTGTCCGTCGTGTTCGGAATGGCTATTTACTTGCTGTTGGTTGCCGTCCCCGCTTATAAAGACGGGTTGGAAGAGAATACGAGGGCAAAGCGCGAAACCGGTGGCGAAAGAACTGCTACTCAGTGGCGTTGGGCGTTTGTGGGACTCATTTTGTGGGGCGTTATGCTTATCCCCTCAATTGTATTTCTGCTTTCGGATTTTAACGAGGGTGCGTACCGCTTGATTAACGGCGCAGTTTCCCCGTTGTCGGCATTCATGCTCACGGGGACAGGCGAGTTTGTTACAAATCAGGCGGGTGACGAAACAGAAATACTACAGCTTGCTTCTTTTGCACCATATGTATTTATGGGATTTTACGCATTGACCATCCCCGCTTGCCATATCGGGTTTATGTTGGGACTGCGCGACAGCTTTAATAAGGATAGACTCTTATACGGAAAACAGCATGATAAATAGCGTAAAGAAAACGCGAGGCGAATTCGGTGAAACGGCTGTCTGTGACTATTTAACACAGCGCGGGTTTGAAATAGCTGCCCGCAATTACCGCAAGCGGGTCGGTGAAATTGATATAATCGCAGTGAGCGGCGAAGAAATCGCTTTTGTGGAAGTCAAAACCCGCAAATTTAACAGCATGACCGAAGGGGCAGACTCGGTGACTTACGAAAAAAGGCGAAAAATCGTAAAAACAGCATACGCTTTCCTAAACGATAATCCGCAGTTTTGCAATATAAACGCCCGGTTTGACGTTGCACAAGTTGTTGTAACGACCGATGAGTTTCCGCAACTGTTGCAACTCGATTATTTTGAAGATGCTTTTAATCCTGCCTTGATGTGACTTTTTTGGCCTCCACGCTACCAAGCGTTCCAAATAAACCCTGCGAACGTGGATATAGACTAAAAAAGTGTGCAAAAAGCTTCTAAAAAACCAAAAAAAGAGCAAAAAAGAGAAAAAAAGTGTTGACAACGAGAAAT
>WRLX01000125.1 GCA_009777415.1 Oscillospiraceae bacterium | reverse complement strand
GACCCGAGCGGCTTGCGAGGTTTTGCAAAGCAGATGCGGATTGTCAAGGAACAAGGTTCTTAGATAGTCCGCTTTCCTGCGTTTGCCGGTTTTCTGCTTTGGAAAACCAATGCGATAAACTCCGAGCGGTACATTGTGATTTTTGCAATTGTTCCTGTTTCGCTTTGTTGTGTCAAATTCGACTGGTAAATATTTCTATATAATATTTTCAAAAATCACTTGACTTTTTATTAGAAAGCTCCTATATTTTTTGGACATCAAAAAACCGAGCAACTCTCACGAATCGCTCGGTCATGGTTTTCGATTATTAAGCTACAAGTCGTATTTTTTTATACGCTTTGCGGCTTCGATATAAACTTCGTCATCTGCACGTGCGGAAATCACAATAACACGCATGACCCCTGCGGTTCGCACAAGCTTATAAACCACACGTAGCCCGGCACCGAGAAGTTTGATTTTACTACATCCTGCAAGTTCGCCACCGAGCGGTTTTCCGTAACCGCCTTCTGATTTAGGCAACGGATTCTGTGCGACTTTTTCTATACTTTTTCGCACTTTATGGAGCACTGAATTATCGAGATTTTCCAGTTCGCTGTCCGCTTCCGGTAAATACTTAACTTCCCATTTCATGCTATTTCAAATTCCTCCACGTCCGATAAATCCCCGGTTATACCAAGCTTTGCCCAAAATTCATCAGCAGGAATCCCCGGTGCATTCAGCATAGCTTCGATACCGCCGTAGCTTTTCGCACGTTCGGTAATATCAGCGAGTATCTCATCGTCTTCGATTTGCTCGGCAAGTTCAAGGATTTTCGCACGTCGAATTATTTCATCAACTTTCGCTGAATCGGTGTCGAGTTCCCCTGCGATAATCCCGGAGGGAATGTTTTTCTTTGCCAATCTGTAAATCGAATCCGCAAACACACGTAAAACCGTATCAAAAGACTCCACCACCGATTCTACGGTGTGTGTACAGAGTTGCGGAACGCTCATTCCTTTGGCGTTAGCCAATAGTTCAAGCGTTGTGTTCTTTACTTCATAAACGATTTTTTTAGCGAACCCGTCCTCGGAAAACACATAGACATTTTGCTCTCCCGGCGGTATGATGTTTATGACATTAAGATTGCCTAATTCGGTTGCTTGTATTAACATAATGATTCCTCCTCAATTCTCAATCTCGCTTTCCTCCATTATAACATCATTTTTAATCGCTGTCAAGCGTTTTTTTGAAATCAGTCAGTTTTCTCACAGATTCTCGAATCCGATTAACGTATACCCCACCCACTGCCGTTCGTCATCAGTGAAATTCAGTGAAACCATGACTTCATCGAGCGTTGCAAAAGTCAAGCTAATATCGTGGACGGAATGCGTGTTCCCGCAAATTGCCGCAGGAGCGAGTTCATCGAGTTCATTTTGAAGCACCGCCAACTCCGCATTTAGAGCCGCAAGTTCGTTCGCAAGAGTGTTCAGCAATACGGCATTGCTCGGATTTGCCACGGCTAATTCCGCTTGTTTATCAGCTATTTCATCCTCTTTTTCAGCGATTTCTTCTTCTTTTGCGATGTATTCGTCCGACGGTTCGTCCAACGTGCAGTCGAGACTTTCGCAGCGGGTTTAAGGACGGCAGTCCTTTTCTGCGGAGCAGACCCACGCAATTCGGGAAAAGGCTGAAAGTCTTTGCCCGAATTGCTACGAGGATTGTTTATTGTGCAAATAAACAATCCCCTAACTTCTATTAACCTCGCCTAACCTCCGCTCACTTCGAGCGACTTACCGAACCCGCTGTATCACCCTCACCAACATTCCCGATAAACCGATAAAAAATATCAACTCGCTTGACCTTCTCGCCGTCAACGATTTCGGTTTCATGCACCACGATTTTCTCAATCAGCGTATGAACCAATTCCTCGTCAAGTGTTGTGATGTTGGTGTATTGCTGAATCAACTCCGCGAACGAATCGGCATTGCGGGATTTCTCAACACTGCTGTTGAGATACTCCGTCAACTCCGCAAACCGTGATTTTAACTCGATTTGCTCGGTCTCAAGTTTCGCCGACATCGACACAAATCGTTCCTGCGAAATAATCTCAAAAACCTTATCTTCATAAAGTTTCAAAATCAGTGTGTCGATTTCGTCTAACCGCCGTCTGCATTTCTCGGCTTCTTTTTTCAGCGAAGTCCGCTTGCCGTCTTGCTTTTTCGCGGAAATGTTCAACAAATATTCGGCGTATTTCGTGGAATTTTTCGCCGCCAAAGTCGAGTGTCGTTGAATATCACTCAAAACGATTGCGGTTAGATTCTCCAACGTGATGTTGTGTCCAGTGCAAAAATCTTTGCCGTATCTGTGACTCGTTTGACAGCGAAATTTCCCGTTATTATTCGCATTAAACGAAAGCCTGCGATTACAATCACTGCAAAAAATCAATCCGCGGAAAATGTTCTTTTCGTTGAGTGCGAACGGACGTTGCTTGCTTGTAACCCGCTCCCCGACTGAATCGAAGTCCGATTGGCTTACGAGTGATTCGTGTGCATTTTCGGTGACAATCCAGTCTTCTTGCGGTCGAACGATTTTCTTCTTGTCCTTGAACGACTTATTCGCAAGTTTCATACACACGATTTTTCCTGTATAAATGGGATTCAGCAATATCGATTGCACCGTAGTGTGACCCCAAACGTAAGGGTGTTTCACGTTGAAATCGTAGACTTCGCCGTTACTTCTGCGCCTCCCGCTGACACCGAGATAGGCTTTCGGGTTTAGCACATTTTCATTTTTCAAAGTCACGGCAATTTGGCTGTAGGTCTTGCCTTCGAGTGCCATTTGGAACATTCGCTTGACGATTGGCGCAGTTTCGGGGTCGGGTTGGCACACCCATTAGGCTTATCCTGCTGTTTTAACATTTTCATCCTTTCCAAACAGCGGCTTTATGACTTTGTGTAAAACTATTATAGCATATTTTCGACTGCTTGTAAAGAGTTTCGACAAAATATTTTCCGCTGTCATGTTTAAATTTTGATTCGCTTCAAATAAAGATACAGCACGATTCGTGTTACCTTTATGCCCCTGTAAAATGCTGATATAATCTGAAAATTAAATCCAACACGACCGCTACAGGAGCCGCATAAAACATTAAGTCACGTATTTTTCTCGACTTAATCATTTTATCAGAAACATCGGCTGATTTGTCAATTGCAGTCCAGATTTTCTTGTTAGTGACTTCGATTTTTTGCGACAACCGCCGTGTTTCGATTTCGAGGTCGGTAAAAATCTTCTCGAATCGTTCGTCTTGAGAGCGTGCAATACTGTTGTAACAATCGTTCACGATTTTCATACCGTCATCTCGCACCTTTGTTGTGTACGCGTTTTGGACGTTTAGCGTGTTCAACTGCCGCTCGTTCATCGTCCGCAACTCGCTTTGCGTATCTCTCATAAAATCGGTCAAGACTTTGTGCATTTGTTCCACCGTCGCAAAGAGCAAAGTCACCTGAAACTTGTCCTCCGATTCCCGCCTGTCCTGTTCTCTCATCATCGCGGCTTGTTCCCATAACCGCCTCAATTCCTGTTGAGGAGTGGGTATATTGCTGTTTTCGTTTCTTTGCAATGCCATCTTCGATTCCTTTCCGGGTGAATAACTCACCCAACTTGCTTCCGCGAACAGAAACAAGGTTGTTATTTTTGTCCCGATATTCGGGGTGTTTGTAGGATACGGTGTTCCCCGCAACACGAGTTTCAACATTCCAGTTTTGCTGTAAAGCCCTGATTACATCAGCGAATGTGCGATTAGTCGGGGACTCGATTTCTTGTAAAATTACATCACGTAATTCGTCTTTGAAAGTTTCCGCGCCACGCTTCTTCATTTCTTTTTCAGGCAAGGTTTCACGCACTTTTTGAGTTTCCGAATCGTGCGTATAAAAGCTGTCCCTCACCGAATTAGTCAAGCCATATTCGACACACTGTTGACCGAAAAATTCCGACATTTCGTATAGACTTTTTTTGTTTCTGCGATATGATTTTCCGGTGTTAATGTTGCAATTGCTGATTATGAAATGAGCATGGATATGTTTCGTGTCGGTGTGGACGGCGAATAAAACTTCGTGACCTTTCTTCTCACCGAACTCCTCTGCGAATTGTTGTGCAATCTGAAAAGCAAGTCTGTGATTGACTTTGCTGTTATCGTCCGGGTGGAACGAAATCGACAGCTTGTGAGCAAGTACTTCTTCTTTTTTCAATCTTGAGTAAGACTTATTATTCAGCTTGCGTGTGACTAAAATCGAGTTTGCGAAATTATCCCGATTACATCCAAGCGCGGAATACAAATCGGGAGCGGTTTTCACCACTCCCGATTTGATTTGTGATTTCTGTTTTCCGAGCATATAATCGACGGAATTTTTCAACGAACCCACAGATTTACACGGCGCGTAATTCACTTTCACGTTTCCGAATGGCATTTGAACACCTCATTAATTTTAACTAACTTTGCTTCCGTTAGTGGATTTTCCAAGAACGATTTCAGCGATTCCATAACTGCCGAATACTCGCTCTGCATTTGGAAAACATAGCGTTCAGCTTCGGGGAAAAATCCGCTATTAGCAGTGGC
>WRLX01000124.1 GCA_009777415.1 Oscillospiraceae bacterium | reverse complement strand
GATGAGGAAAACGGCAGTTTTGTCGCCATGCACCATCCGTTCACCTGCCCTACAGACGACAGTATACCGTATATTGAGAGTTCGCCCGAAAAAGTTTATGCCAAGGCATATGATTTGGTAGTCAACGGGGTTGAGTTGCTGTCCGGTTCAATCCGTATTACCGATTACGAGTTGCAACAGAAGATGTTTACCGCACTCGGATTAAGCGATGAAGAAATTAAGGAAAAGTTTGGATTCCTTGTCGAAGCCTATCGCTATGCAAGCCCGCCTCATGGTGGAGCGGCACTCGGGTTAGACAGGCTTGCCATGGTGTTGTGCGGTGCGGACAGTCTGAGAGATGTTACCGCGTTCCCGAAAATAAAGGATGCAAGCGAGCCTATGTCGGACTGCCCGTCCGAGGTCGATTCGGCTCAATTAGATGAGCTTGCAATACGATTGACAGTTGATGATTGATAATTTTAACTTTGTTATAAGATAAGGAGTATTCCAATGCATAATGAATCTTACAGGTCTGCGGGGGTGGACGTTACTGCGGGGTATAGAGCGGTTGAGCTTATGAAAGGCGATGTTAAGAGGACTCATAATTCATCCGTTCCCGAAGACATAGGGGGATTCGGCGGGCTGTTCATTCCCGACTTATCCGGGTATAAAGAACCTGTACTCGTTTCGGGGACAGACGGAGTCGGAACAAAACTAAAAATCGCTCAGTTGCTCGACAAGCATGACACTGTCGGGATTGACCTTGTTGCAATGTGTGCCAATGATATAATCTGTTGCGGGGCAAAACCGCTTTTCTTCCTTGATTACATTAACTGCGGGAAGAATGTTCCCGAAAAAATTGCACAGATAGTAAAAGGAATCGCCGACGGCTGTGTCAAAGCGGGGTGCGCTTTAATCGGGGGAGAAACTGCCGAGCATCCCGGGTTGCTCCCCGAAGATGAGTACGACTTGGCGGGCTTTTGTGTCGGGATTGCCGATAAGTCTAAGTTAGTGGGCAAAACTGCCCAATCGGGCGATACTTTGATTGGGATTGCATCAAGCGGTGTACACTCCAACGGTTTTTCGCTTGTCAGAAAGGTTTTTGACATTGGTAATTCCGAATTAGACAAGGAACTTGGCGAAAAGCTTCTTACTCCCACCGAAATTTATGTCAAGCCTGTTTTGGAATTAATTGAAAATATTAATGTAAAAGGAATAGCGAACATTACGGGCGGAGGATTTTACGAGAATATTCCCCGCTGTCTGCCGCAAGGGCTTACGGCTGAGGTTATAAAAAACTCCTATGAAATTCCGCCTGTTTTTGATATTATTGCCGAACGCGGAAATATTCCCGAACAAGATATGTACGGGACATTTAATATGGGAATAGGAATGGTGGTAGTAATCGCCCCCGAAAACGCCGAAGCGGCAATTGCAATTCTTTCCAAAAGCGGACTCAAGGCTTATTGTATCGGAAAAATTGCAGAAGGTAAAGAGCTTACTGTTATATGATGAAGAATAAGAAAGTTGCGGTGCTTGTTTCGGGCGGAGGGACTAATTTGCAGGCATTGATTGATTCGGGAATTGAAATAAGCCTTGTTATTTCCTCGAAAAAAGATGCTTACGCATTAACCCGTGCCGCCAAAAACGGGATTGCCGCCGTTGTAACGGAATGGGCGGATTATCGCCCCGAGCGCGAGTTATTCAGCCGGAAAATTCTTGAAATACTGCTTGAACACAGCATTGATTTGGTAGTGTATGCCGGGTTTATGGTAATCCTGTCCGACTGTGTATGCAAAGCGTTCCCCAATGCGATGCTTAATGTACACCCGTCATTAATTCCCGCTTTTTGCGGCGAAGGATACTATGGATTAAAAGTCCACAAGGCGGCACTTGAAAGAGGTGTAAAACTCTCGGGTGCTACCGTGCATTTTGTCAATGATGTATGTGACGGCGGCCCGATTATAATGCAAAAAGCTGTAGAAGTCCACGATGATGATACTCCCGAAACACTCCAAGCAAGGGTTATGCAGGTTGAACGGGAGATACTGCCGTTGGCAGTTAAACGGTTAATCGGTGAATAAGAACCTGTCCCAATGGTAAATTGGGAAAACGAAACTTTAAAAGAAACATTTGTTCAGAAAGGGCAAGGGTAAAAAAGGGCAAGGGTAAAAGCTTGAAATTTTTTCTCGGTAAATTGGGAAAACGAAACTTTAAAAGAAACATTTGTTTAGAAAGGGCAAGGGTAAAAAAATGAGGAAAATTAGTGAGGTTTTAAGTTCGCAAACTTATCCGGGCAGAGGGATTATCATGGGGATGACTCCCGATGGCACTAAAGCGGCAATCGCTTATTTTATCATGGGAAGAAGCACAAACTCCCGCAATCGTGTTTTTGCGGAGGACGGACAAAATCTCCGCGCGCAGGCGTTTGACGAGAGCAAGGTGGAAAATCCGAGCCTTATTATCTACAACGCGGTAAAAGTCACCGGGGACAAGATTATTGTAACAAATGGGGAACAGACCGACCAAATAACCGCACTTATGGACAATAAACGGTTGACTTTTGAACAGGCGTTGAATTTCATCAAGTTTGAGCCTGACCCACCTATTTACACGCCGCGTATTTCTGCTGTTATGAAATTCTTGTTTGGCACTCAAACCTACTTTAATTATTCATTGTCGATTGCAAAAACGGCAGACGGCAATCCGGATTCGTGCAGACGATTTGTCTACTCTTATTCAAAGCCGATTGCCGGGCAGGGGCATTTCATCCACACTTACGGCAATGACGACAAAAACCTGCCCAGTTTCAGCGGCGAACCTGTAACAGTCGAGATTGAGGGCGGAATTGATGAGTTTACCGACACTATTTGGAATTCGCTTAACTCGGATAATAAGGTGTCGCTGTTCACGCGTTATATTGAGGTAAACAGCGGCGAAGCCGAGAGCAGGGTGGTTAATAAGAATGTGCAGAAAGGAAAAGGATAAAAATATTTTGCAAATAACTATTGACTTAAGCGGACAAGTTGTGGTATAATTAAAGTGCGGACGAGCAGTCTGCGCTTACTGCGCATATTCACGTATATTATAAGTGGCGAATATTATGTTACCGGAGAATAAATTTTTGGAGGTATTGTTATGAGAGATTTAGACCATTAGCTTGTTGTAAAGTGAGGTTGTGTTAAATCAACCTCATTTTGCTACATACAAAACTCAAAGAATAAAAAAAGGAGCAAATATGTCAAAAGTAGTTATTGATATACTTATCGGTACAGGCACAGGCATAATTTCAGGTATAATGGCATCCGTTGTCTTTTTTCTTTTTTTAATGTTCGTAAGACCGAAAATAAACATTTCAGACAAAATTTGTCGAGAAAATAGCACGAACATTTTTAGAATAAAAATCGTAAATAAGACACATTCCATGCTCATGAATGTAAAATACACATTGTATTATTGTCAAAAGTCGGGTGATGGGGTTTATGTTGCCCGAGAAATATCGGCAACCGAAACAGACCTTTACGTTATTAGTAAATATTCTAAAAAGGATATAAATGCCGAATATGCGGTTAGGGTTAAATATGAAATCGATGATGACATATGTATATCTAACGGATGGTTGGAATTTACAATCTGTGCGAGTCATGGATTTTCAAATACATCTACTTGTATAAAAAAGCGATATTCGAATTCGGATATTTCAACGGGAATTTTTGAAACAGGAACATCTATGAGAATACTTGCCATACCCGTCCCGGCACAAAACACGGAAAAGGGAACTGCAATGTCAGTAATAGAATAAGAAGGGGGACAAGTTGGAAGTAAATTCGGATAAATGGAAAAGACTAATCTCTCAACGGCACGTATGTGCAGAAAGGAAAAGGATAAAAATATGAATAGCCTTCAACTCAAATACGGGTGTAATCCCAACCAAAAACCATCGCGAATATTTATGGAAAACGGCAGTGAACTCCCGATTCGGGTTCTTAACGGAAACCCCGGGTATATCAACTTTATGGACGCGCTTAACGGGATTCAACTTGTGCTGGAATTAAAGGCGGCTACCGGGTTGCCTGCTGCCGCCTCGTTTAAGCACGTTTCTCCCGCAGGAGCAGCAGTCGCAGACAGCCTTGTAAAAGCCTATGAAAAAGCGCGTGATGCGGATAGGGTATCAAGCTACGGCGATTTCATCTGCCTGTCAGATGAATGTGATGCCGATACCGCCGAATTAATTAAACCGCTTGTTTCAGACGGGGTAATCGCTACAGGCTACACGGCGGAATCGTTGGAGATTCTTAAATCCAAGCGAAACGGCGGGTATAATATAATTCAGCTTGAACCCGATTATACACCTGCCGAAATTGAGCGGAGGCAGATTTACGGGGTTACTTTTGAGCAGGGGCGAAACGAATTGAAAATTGATAAGTCCATTCTCGCCAATGTAGTCACCGATAACAAGACTATCCCTGATTCGGCAATGAACGACTTAATTGTAGCCCTTATTACGCTTAAATACACCCAGTCTAATTCGGTTGCGTATGCTTACGGCGGACAGGTAATCGGTGTCGGTGCTGGGCAGCAATCGCGAATCCATTGTACGCGGTTAGCCGGCAATAAGGCGGACAACTGGTTCTTGCGCCGCCACAAAAAAGTGTTGCAGTTTAAAAGCGGATTTA
>WRLX01000123.1 GCA_009777415.1 Oscillospiraceae bacterium | reverse complement strand
AATCCCGACATCGGCTATAAACGTCTCGTCAACCTGTTGAACGCTTGGCGGCACGAAATTAAGGAGATGATGGGGTTAATGGGAATTAATTCAATCGAAAGTCTCAAGGGCAATCGTTTAATGCTTCGAGGGGTCGGCTTGAACGAAAAAGAGCTGGAAATCTTGGGAATAAAACACGCAGGTGAATAGTTTAGTATGAGGTGATATTTTTGAAAAGAATTTATGTAAACGAAAAGTGGTGCTTAGGTTGCCGTTTATGCGAGTATTACTGTGCTTTTGCCGAAACAGGCAAGAAAAACATGGCATTGGCTTTAAAAGACGTAAAAATCAACCCGCGAATCAGAGTTGAATCACACGAAGACATCAATTTTGCGGTAAACTGCCGCCATTGCGATGAACCTTTGTGCGTTAAATCCTGCATTACGGGGGCTTTGAGCGTGACGGACGGAGTTGTTAAAATTAACTCCGAACGATGCGTAGAGTGTTACACCTGTATTCTTGTCTGCCCTTTCGGAGCTATTGTTCCGTCGGACTCGGGTGTACTTAAAAAGTGCGAGTTGTGTCTTGATATAATTGAGGGCTCTCCTGCGTGTGTAAAAGGTTGCCCCAATAATGCAATTGTATATGAAAGCACACTTGTGCAGAAAGGACAAGGGTAAAAGCTTGAAATCAAATCCATGGTAAATGGGAAAACGAATTTTTATAGCACGCTTGTGCAGAAAGGACAAGGGTAAAAATTTGAGGTATGTTATAATAGGTAATTCCGCGGCGGGAATCGGTGCGGTTGAGGGGATTAGGCAGGTTGATGGTCAAGGTGTGATTACCATAATTACAAGTGAGCGTGAACATACATATTCACGCCCGCTTATATCCTACCTTCTCCAAGGCAAAACCGATGAAGACAAAATGAGATACCGCCCCGCTCATTTCTACGATGACAACAACTGCACTTTGGTTTACGGTACTGTGATACAAATCCTGCCGAATGAAAAACAAGTCGCATTGGAAGACGGCAGCAAAATCCCTTATGATAAGCTACTCGTTGCGAGCGGCTCTTCGGCGTTTACTCCGCCGATTGAGGGACTTGACACAGTGAAATCCAAACACCACTTCATGACTCTCAATGATGCAAGGAATCTCAAAAACGCCATTGCCCGTGACAGCCGCGTATTGATTGTCGGGGCGGGATTAATCGGGCTTAAATGCGCAGAGGGGATTTTAAACAAAGTGGGTTCTGTTACGGTAGTTGACCTTGCCCCTCGGATTCTGTCGGCTATTTTAGATGAGGAAAGTGCGGCAATCGTTCAAAAACACCTCGAAAATCAAGGAATCGAGTTTAAGCTTGAAAGTAAGGCAGAGGATTTTGGTAATTACGACATAGTAGTAATTGCCGCAGGTGTACGCCCGAATACCGCACTTTTGAACGGTATAGCAGATATAAACCGCGGTATAATCGTAAACGAAAAGTCCGAAACTTCGCACCCGGACATATATGCGGCGGGCGATTGTACCGAGTCAATTGACAAAGCAAGCGGACAAAGAAAAATCATGGCATTGCTCCCAAATGCGTATATGCAGGGGGAAGCCGCCGGAATTAATATGGCGGGCGGCGACAAGGCTTGCGACAAGCTTATTCCCATGAACGCAGTCGGCTTGTGCGGATTACACATTATCACGGCAGGAAATTATACGGGTGAAGTCCTCTGTAAAGACAACAACCGCTTTTTCATCAGCGATAACAAGCTGAACGGATATATACTAATCGACAATATTGAGAAAGCAGGTGTGTATACGCGCTTGGTTCGCGAGAAAAGAGCATTGGAGGATGTGACTGAAATTATCAGAGAGGCATTGCGAGCTTAACCTCAAAACGAATTTTCGTTGCACGATTGTGCAGAAAGTACAAGGGTAAAGTTTGAATAATAGCGGAGGTGTCACCGGCTTCGCCGGTGAGCAGTCCGCTTGACAGGCTTATTCATGGAGGCTTTGTGCCTCAGAAAGGTATGGTCATAAAAATGAATATATCGGCGAAAACTCTTGACTTCAAAGAACTCAACGAAGAGATACGGGCGGCTAAACAAGATGTTGTAATTAACGATTGTTGCGGTCACAGGTTTATTTGTAGCGGAGTCTCGTGCGGGAATATCACTATTAACGGCACACCGGGTAACGCTCTCGGCTCTTACTTGAAAGACGGAGTGATTACCGTAAACGGGAATGTGCAGGACGCTGTCGGCGATACCATGAACGGCGGAACAATTGCCATTCACGGAAATGCGGGAGATGCCCTCGGTTATTCCATGAGAGGAGGCAAGATTTTTGTTAAAGGCGATGTAGGGTACAGGGCGGGTATTCATATAAAAGAATACGAGCATAAAAGACCTGTAATAGTAATCGGAGGTAAAGCGGGCAGTTTTTTAGGGGAATACCTTGCAGGGGGGTTAATCATTGTATTGGGGCTTGGTTCTGAAAAAACACCCGTCGGAGGATTCACAGGCACGGGGATGCACGGTGGAAGCATTTTCATTCGAACAACTGAAGAACCGCCAAATCTGCCGAAGCAGGTTACGTCAACAATCGCAGAAAAAGACAACTTAGAGGAAATACGAGAGTATATCACAGAATTCGCCGAATATTTCGGCGGAAATGCAGATGCGATTATAAATGACAACTTTTATATGTTAAAGCCTAATGCAAAAAATCCTTATAAGCAACTCTACACAATGAATTAACAGAAATGGCATGGGTAAAAGTTTGAAATCAAATCAAAGTAAATGCAGAAAACGAAACTTTTAACAGTTATGTTTGTGTAGAAAGGGCATGGGTAAAAGTTTGAAATCAAATCAAAGTAAATGCGGAAAACTAAACTTTTAACAGTTATGTTTGTGTAGAAAGGGCATGGGTAAAAGTTTGAAAGAATTGGTATTGGTATTAGACTTCGGCGGGCAATATAAAGAGTTGATTGCCGGAATGGTTAGGGGATTGTCGGTATACTCGGAAATAAAGCGCGGTGACATTTCCATCGCCGAGCTTAAACAGCTCAATCCCATTGGAATTATTCTCACAGGCGGACCGGACAGCGTGAATTCGCCGACTTCGCCAAAATGCTCCCCGGAGTTGTTCGAGCTTGGTGTTCCCGTTTTGGGAATCTGCTACGGTATGCAGTTGATGTGCCGTATTCTCGGCGGAAAAGTAGAATGCGGCAAGTTCGGTGAATACGGTTGCGTTGACGTGACGCACATTGCTTCCGGGAAAACTTCAACAGCATTAATGAGCCATAGGGACTCGGTTACAGAACCGCCCGACGGTTTTGCGGTAACAATGCGTTCGCCGAATTGCATTGCCGCAGTTGAGAATCCCACGAGAAAACTGTACGGAGTTCAGTTCCACCCCGAAAGCAAGCACACTGTCGGCGGGCGTGAAGTTATTCGTCGTTTCCTGTACGAAGTATGCGGCGCGAAAGGCAATTATAAATTAGACGATTATATAGAAACAGCTATTTCACAAATTCGTGAAATAGTCAACGAGTCAGTTCTCGTGAATAATCGGGGGAAAACCGATAATAATCAGGTTTTATTGGGGCTGTCGGGTGGCGTGGATTCGTCTGTGTGTGCCGCTTTGCTGTCAAAAGCCGTACCCGGTCGATTGACTTGCATTTTCGTTGACCACGGGTTCATGCGGCAAAACGAAGGCAACGAAATAGAGGAGATTTTCTCAAAATGTAATCTTACATTTATTCGAGTCAACGCGCAGGAACGATTCCTTGCCAAACTCAAGGGTATAGTTGATTCCGAGACTAAGCGAAAGCTAATCGGCTATGAGTTTGTCCGAGTTTTCGAGGAACAAGCAAGCTTGATTTGCTCGCAGGAGTCTGGAAACAGTGCCGTATTTTTGGCGCAAGGGACAATTTATCCCGATATAGTAGAATCCGGCGGGAAACACGGTGCGACTATCAAAAGCCATCACAATGTCGGAGGATTGCCCGAAAACCTCGCCTTTGAGGGAATCGTTGAGCCATTGTCGGGATTGTTCAAAGATGAAGTACGGGTTCTCGGCAAAAAACTGGGGCTTACCGACAAGCTCATCAATCGTCAGCCTTTTCCAGGTCCCGGTCTGGCAATTCGTGTGATGGGCGAGGTTACAAAAGCAAAGCTTGAGATTATCCGTAACTCGGATGCGATTTTACGTGAAGAATTGGAAAAGGCGGTTATTCAACGTCCCGACCAGTACTTCACGGTACTTACCGACACACGTACAGTGGGAGTAAAAGGTGACGACAGAACTTATGATTATGTAGTTGCTATTCGCGCAGTGACAACAGGCGATTTCATGACTTGTGAGTACACACCTCTTCCGCATGAGTTGTTAGGGCGTATATCTTCGCGGCTTACAAGTGAAATACCCGAAATAAGCCGCGTAGTCTACGATATAACATCTAAGCCGCCCGCTACCATAGAATGGGAATAGAACTCTCGGAAACTGTGTTCACAGCCTTTCTGTCAGCACAGTCTTAACTATTTCGGGGTTGCCTGCGCCGCCTAATTTTCTCATAACCTGCCCCATTAGAAATCCGAATGCCTTTTCTTTCCCTGCGGCATAATCTGCGACAGCCTCCGCATTGTCTGCCAAGACAGCATTGACGGCTTCAATAACAGCGGAATCGTCACTTATCATCATCAATCCCTTTTCGGCAATGTAGTCTTCGGGCTTAACATCATGTGTAAATACTGCTTCAATCACCTCGCGGTAAGCGTTTCTGTTGATTTTTTTAGAAGTCACCAACGAAACAAGAGCCC
>WRLX01000122.1 GCA_009777415.1 Oscillospiraceae bacterium | reverse complement strand
TCATTTTGACCCAATGCGAAGAAAATTTGTCGAGCTACTCCGGTAGGGGTATTACCTGCGCCAGTATTATAAATCCCCAAATCCTCTATTTCTTTATATCCCTCGCCCGAAACATCAACAGTAACAGTAGGGTAAACAAAAACAGGGTAAACCGTCTCGGCATCGCTCAAAAACGCCTCATCAACGACAATGGTCAGTTCATAATCCCCATCGGCACGCAATTCAATCACCATATCGTTATCAAAAGTGACATTCGGCATTTCGGCACTGTCGTAGACGTAAATTGGTGAAACAGCACCGACAACCTCTTTAGTTGCGGGGTCGAGCAGGTTAATGTAATCCGAAACAGGTTCGGCAATCAAGCCGTTTGTCTTGAGTGTAAACGAGAATCGGTTGCCGACATTTTACCATACTTTACCACCCTTTCTGCCAACTTATTACATTTTTGTTAATTATATCACATCTTTTTGAGAAAGTCAATATAAAAAATGTAAAAAGTATATAATTTTTTTTGTGATTTTATCTATTTATTTCGCACAATTAAAATATAAAACTCAATCATCTTTCTAAAATTCTCGACCGAGATTCTTTCGTTGACTCCGTGAATGGAATTTCTTTCTATCTTTGTCATAACCATAGGCGAGAATCTGTAAATGCTGTCGGAAATATCGCTGTAAAACCTTGAATCGCTGCGTGCAATCATAAGGTAAGGGACTACGGCGATTCCTTTTCCGTCTTCTTCAACTCCCCATGTTGAAACGATTGCGGAGTTCAAAGCATCCCAACCATCGCCATCAACCCTTGATGTTTTTGACGGCTCCAAGCTTTCAATCAGGTTTACTTCAACGTCTAATCCGCGCAAAGCTTTTTTAATAATTCCAAGTGTCTCGTCAACGGTAGTCCCGCTTATTACACGGAAATTGCCGACCGCGCGTACCTCTTCGGGGATTACGTTTGCCGCACTCCCCCCTGAAATTAGGGTTATTGCGCCTGTGGTTTGGGTAAGTGCACCCACCTCGGGGACTACTCTTATAAGCTTGGGCATGAAAATGCGGCGCAGCAACGTGCTTCTCAATGCGACTTTTATTTTAAAGCCGAACTGATTGGCAATCGCCGCACCCATAATCCTGACAGGTGTGCTTATTGTGGGCTTAAACGGGTTTTTCAGCCTGCGTATTACCTCGGAAATAGTGACAAGAGGGCTATGGATTACCGGGAGCGAGGTGTGTCCGCCGCGACCTTTCGCGATAAATTCAACATCCATATACCCTTTTTCGGCAATCCCTATTAGGGCAACTCGTCCGCCGCCTTTTTTCTGCAACTTTTGCGGGAGTTGAACGACTGCTCCGCCCTCATCTATAATAAGGAAAGGCTTTACACCGCGTCTGCGCAAAACTGTTGCTATTGCAACGGCATCATTCCCCGCAGTTTCTTCATCACCACCAAAGCACATATACACATCAAAATCCGGAATGAAGCCTTGTACTCCGAGCAAGGCTTCAACGCTCTCCATAACGGCACACAGTGTGCATTTGGTGTCAATTGCACCTCGCCCCCAAATTGCCCCGCCCGATATTTCCCCGGAAAACGGGGGCTTGTCCCATTGCTCGGGAGAGGCGGGAACAACGTCATAATGTGACATAAGCACGATTGCTTTTGAGGAGTTTTTCCCTTTCCATTTATACATCAGTCCCGAATCGCCAATCCGCTCTAATTTGCAGTTTTTGGCGATATTGGGGTAAAGTTCTTTAAGCACTTCCCTAAACTTGACGAATTCACCATCATTTCCCGCAACCGTCTCTATTTTTAACAAACGGCTGAATCGTGAAAGTGATTTATCAAAATTATACATCATTATGACCATGCCGCCCCACCTTGGTGGTTCTTCCTTTCTCTTCCTCTTGTCAGCCGCCGATAGCCGGAACGCTCTTTTTTATTTTTTCGGCAATTGCTTGTATTTTATCGCTGAACAGCTTAATTTTGTCCCACTCAGGGGTATTAGGATACAGCTTTTGCATTAACAGCGCGTCCGAATCCCGATACCAACGCGGCATAACGCCCGTAAAGAAGAATCCCATTGAGCGTAATGCGTTCACCATTGCGCCGTTATGCGGGCAAGCAAGCGGTATATTAACCGCCAACGACTTGATTTGGTTTTTAATTGCGTATTCCTCTAACTTTTGAACCATTTCGGCAGAGTCGTTGCCGATTTCGGTAATGCTTACAATAATGTATTGTGAGGTCGTCAATTCGTCATCGTTGACTGTATAAAGAGTAGGATTGTTCGGAGAAATGTCGGAAGCGTTTCTGCAAACGCGGGTTGACAGCCCTTCTAACGAAAGTGCAATCTCCTCCTTATACACTTGCGGCAAATATGCCCAAAGCTCCATTTCGCCGCGTTCAATACAGGAAACAACACAGCTTATCCGCCCCGGCGAATTGTTTTCATAGGGGGCCATAATATTGAGCTTAATCGCAGTATCGCAAAATCCCCCGGCTATACAGGAACGCTGTGAAAACTTATGGGTTGTAACGCTCTCACAGTAAATCACTCCGAACCCCAACTCCTGACTTGAAATGCAGGATATAAGCAATTCCGCCACGTTAGTCCCTCTGTATTCGGGTGTAACCATAAGCTGACCAAGCTCAAACGCATTGGAGTTGACCGACAACCTTATCAGGGAAATCATTCCCGTAGCCTTGCCCTCGCCGTTTATGGCAATGTAGGGGTATATATCGCCTTTTTCGGTTTTCGCCCAAAACTCATCGGGATTATAAAGGTAGGCTGATGGATATTCGGTACCGTACACTGCCGTGACAAGTGCGGGGACTTTTTGAGCGAGCTTCTTTGTCAAAGGCGAAACAATGCAGTGCGACCGGATAAATCCTGTTGTATTTTCCGTGTCGGCGGATTGTTCGCTACTAACTGTCGACTGCCCGCTTTCGAGGTATGCGGCGATTTTTTTAACCGTAATAAACTTGCGAAAGTCCCTCTCGGGGATTGCGCGTTTAAACTCCCCCTCAAATTCACATATCATATCGATGAAGCTCATTGACTCCATGTGCAGGTCTTGAAGGAGGTTTGTGTTCTCGTTTATTTCCGCCTTTGGCTCGGCGGCGTATTTGGAAATTATTTCAATTATTTTATTAATATTCATTTCTATGACCATGCCCTTTCCAACTTCACTCACCCTTTTGGTTTTCCGCATTTCGCTTAATTTTTTTTGCGGTTGTTTTTTCAAACGGTTTATTTCTGAACTTGACCGCCGTAATATGCTTATACACAGGCAGCTTTTCGTTAATTTTGTCTATTTCATCGCGAATTAAATCTTCAATCTCTTCCGTAGGCTTGCCCGCATTTTCCGTGTTTTCATAGTCCGGATGGATAACCGCTGTCACGGTTTCTCTTGATGGGTCATCCCCGCCGTACACAAGTGCGTCAATAATTGCGGGAATGTTATAGAGGTATTGCTCTATTTCCTCGGGATAGACATTTTCTCCCCCGCTTGCGATGATGAGGTTCTTTTTTCTGCCGTTGATGAACAGGAATCCGTTTTCATCGAGATAGCCTAAGTCACCTGTTTTTAACCATTCACCATCCATAACCTCAGCAGTAGATTCGGGATTTTTGTAATATCCGAGCATCACGTTTTCGCCTTTAACCCATATTTCCTTATCGACTATTTTCACTTCACAACCCGGAATAATCTCGCCGACACTGTTGATGTTGGTTTCGTTGATGTTCGCAAATTTAGTTGTGGAAACAACGGGCGAAGTCTCGGTGAGCCCGTACCCTTGCAACAGACTTATTCCGTAATCCTTGAATTTGTTGATTAACTCTACGTTGAGCGGCGCGCTTCCGCTGAAGACCGCTTTAAGTCTTCCGCCGAATGCCAATGCTTGAACTTCCTCGGAAGTGAGCGGACGCTCGAACATTTCTTCCGCATCCATTAAGCGTTTATAGACGGCGTTGGCAATTGCGGGGACGATAAACATTACAGATGGTCTGAACAACAGCATATTTTCGCGGAGGTATTTAAGGCTGTCGTTTATGCAGATGGTTGCTCCGAAGTTAAGCGACGCCATAAGCCCCACAGTGCATTCAAAAGCATGATGATACGGCAGAATCGAGAGCAGTGTCTCATGCTCCTCATATTTTTCAAACGAGGTCGCCGCAAAGATATTGCTTACTATATTCTTATGAGAAAGCATTACCCCTTTTGAAAACCCGGTAGTCCCCGACGTAAACAGCAGACTTGCCATTTTATCGTTATCAACGGTTGTCGCCGTAAAGGAAGTGTCGCCTTTTTCAAGAAGCTCCCGCCCTTTAGACATTGCATCGCTGTAATCGGCTGTATCAAAGCATATTTGATGATTTATGCCGGATTTTTCTATAATGTCGCTGTAAACATCGGAATAGAACACTGCCTCGGCTTCGCCCGCTTTTAAGAGGTACAGGATGGATTCCTCGGGCAAATCCCTGTCAATAGGGACGACTACTCCGCCGCATATTGCCGCAAGGTAGCTTACTACCCACTCATACCTGTTTTCGCTGATAACAGCAACGTGCTTCCCACAGAGTCCCAAACTGTGCAAATACGTTCCCAATGCGTTGACTTGAGCAACGAACTCATTGTAGCTTGTTTCCTTGACTTCTTCGCCTTGCCCCGTTTTTACGATAAACGAAGCTCTGTCACCGTACCCTTTAATATGGGTGAGCATTTCCTTTAAATTCTTGATTTTCATGTAACCTCCTAATTAATTAGTAGACTTCCGCGGAAGTCCAACGTAGTAAAGTGTACCATGTTTTTCCTGTAATGTCAACTGTTTTTGCGGGTTTAGGCGGCATTTTTAAAATTTTTATA
>WRLX01000121.1 GCA_009777415.1 Oscillospiraceae bacterium | reverse complement strand
CATCGGGAATGTCAAAATAGGTCGGAATCGCTTTCTGCATATCATCGGCAACATGAGCCATTTCTTCAGCGAATCCCACCCCGATTCCGAGAGCCATGTTTTTACCGAATAAATCACGGAAAAGCGTGGACGGCGAGGATATTCCGAAAAACTTTTTGATACTGCCGACAACCCCTCCGAAAAAGCCACTAATCTTGTCTCTGAGCCACGCTCCTGCATCGGAAATTCCCTGCCACACCCCTTGAATTAACTGGAGTCCCGCCTGTGCGAGTTGCGGCACGAAACCTACGATTGCGGACACTAAACCCGTGATAATTTGCGGGATTGCTTTTACAATTTCTGCGATGATTATTGGCAGATTTTTCACAAGCGAAATCAGCAATTGCACACCCGCTTGAATGATTTTTGGAATATTCTGCACGACCGCATTTACAAGCCCCGTCACGATTTGCGGGATTGCTTTTACGATGGTTGTGATAATTTGCGGAAGTGCCTGTACAAGCGAGATTAGCAGACTTATTCCCGCTTGAATTAACTGCGGAATACTGTTCAAAACTGCTGTAATAATTCCGTTTATGATTTGCGGAATTGCATTCACAATCGCCGATATAATCTGCGGTAAAGCCGTCACGAGCGAAGTCAACAATTTTATTCCCGCATCGATTAATTGCGGAATTGCACCGATGATAAAGTCCACAATTGCGATAATTATTTCGGGGAGTGCGTTTATCAGCACAGGGAGTGCATCGAGAATGCCTTCAGTGAGTCCGATTACAAGTTGCAAAGCCGCATCCAAAATGAGCGGGAGGCTGTCGATTAATCCTTTCACAATCGTGATTACCGCCTCGACCGCTTTCGGAATCAGCAATGGCAAAGCCTCTGAAATGCCGACCACAAGCGAATTTACGAGTTCGACTGCGGCATTAATTAACAGTGGTAAATTTTCTATAATCGCCCCGACAATTGTCAAGACCGCCTCGACTGCGGCGGGAATTAACTGCGGTAATAAGTTCAAAATTGCAGTCAAAATTTTGCTAAATAAATCGGTCACGATGGACAGCAACATCGGTAGCAGACCGCCAATTTCGCTGATTACCGCATCTAAAACGGTGGGAATTGCACCCACAACATTTTCGATTACAGGCACGATATTTTGCACGACAGCACGAAACGCATCGACCATATTTGCGGTCAGCTTTTTCATGTCGGAATCGGCATTTCCAAGCCCCCCGACAAGCGATGCTGTCGAGGCTTTTAGCAGTCCAATTGAACCCGTAATTGTTTCGGTGGATTCTCGTGCAAAATTTCCCGCATACTGCTCTGTATTCTCGAAAAACATCTGCATAGCGACTTCGGCTTTCTCGGCTTGAGTGGCTTTCGACCACGTAAAATCGAGTCCTTTCGCCAACGCATAAGCCTCGATATTTGTAGCGTTCATCGCAACTCCGAGGTTATCCATCATCGTGAAATTGCCCTTCGCCGCCCCCGCCACCGAGTCCAAAGCCATCTGCATATCGATGCCCATTACGCTCGCCATATCCGCCGCTCTTTGCATAGCTTTTTCGGTGAGTTCAGCCGACTTTTGCACCTCAATTCCAGAACCTTGAAACAATGCCCCCATCTTGTTTGCGGTAGCCAAATACTGGCTTTGGGAAACGCCCATATTTTGTATGCGTCCTCGCCGATGCGTTGCATATTCATGGCATAATCTTGGAATACCGCCTCCGAGCCGCCTAAATTCTGTTCGAGTTCACCAAACTGCTCCACGACTTCTTTTCCGAGCTTAATCGCCGCCGCTCCTGCGGCAATCACGACTGCTCCCATCGCAATCCCAATGCCCTTCAGCACCCCGCCGAGTTTCTCAAATTTCTTCTCTGATTTGTCGGCAGAATCACCCGCATTTTCCAGTCCATCACCGAGTTTGTCGCTGTCACGAGCAGTCTCGACCATCTCGCCTCCCATGCTGTCGAGAGCCTTCTCGTTTTCGCCGAGTTCCCGCTCCATGCCGTTAAGTTCAGCCTGTGCCTTGTTGAGTTGAATCTGCCAGTTTTTCGTGCGGGAATCGTTCTCGCCGAAACTCGTGGAAGCGTTATCCAAAGCGGATTTGAGCGTGTCGATTTTGTCTTTCTGCGTGTCGATTTCCTTGCGAAGGACAGCGTTTCTCGAAGTCAGCGACTGAACGCTTTTGTCGTTCTTGTCGAATTGCGAAGTGACTAACTGCATCTCGCTCCCGAGTACCTTGAACGACTGGTTGATTTCACGGAGCGCCGCTTTGAAGTCACGTTCACCCTCGATGCCGATGCGTAATCCGAAGTCTGAATTTGTGCGGTTCTCCTTCCGTGAAATTTTTTGAAGTTTTTGTCGAAAAGGGGTTGTAATTTTGGACGAGATGTGTTATAATGAGAAAATAAGAAGTCGAATTTCCAACATTCAAAGGAGAATTATATAAATGATTTTAGAAGTAATGAATTCAGAAACCACAAAAGAAAAGATTAAAACAAGAACAAAAATTAAAATTAGTGGAAACATTGGAAATGCAATTTATGCACACGATGCCATCTCATATTTGCAGACGCTTTGTGATTTTCACGATAAAATACTGATACTCGAACGTATGTCAAAAATATTAGAGGAAAATCCTAAACATTCAACATTTAAATTTTCAGATTCAATAAATGACAATGAATTCGATATGAGCAACGATGCTCATGTTAGCTTTTTCTTTGATATTTTCAAACATATATCTGCTCCTCGAATTATACACATCGGAACATCAGAAAAAATTGATGTTGAAAAATCTGAATCCGTCTACCTCGAAAAAATTAACTTCTATAATCCAATTGAGATTATAGTGTCAGTTTCGCTTTTAATAATCGGTTTTATTATCAAAATTGAGTTTGATAAACGCAAGGAAGAAAGAGAAATAGAACTTCATAATGAAACTCTTCAAAAGCTACAAGAAGAAAGAAGTAATCTTGGCAAAAGCGGTAATATTTTTATTGATAATGTTAATATAAACTTCAAATTACATAATCACGATGAAGACCCACTTGATAAATTTTATAAGGAATTAGAAAATTATAGATGCGAAACCGCAGCAGAATTTCATCTTTTGAATGATGAAAAGAAATTGACTGTTAGTGAGGTTGGAGACAAATTTGACACAAAAGTTTGATATACACAACACAACGGCACAACATCATCCACGACCACACCCGCCCCGCTCTCCTAATCCCAAGAAACTACGAAAAACTCACGCTTGACAAAACCGAAATAATCGGTTATAATAAGAGTATATTCTAAAAAGGAGGCACATTCTTATGCTTAATACAAGAACAAGTGCTTATTTACGTGATAATTATAACGAGCTTTCCGACTTTTGCCGTTCAAGAATGGAACCTGTGTTCATCACAAGAGACGGTCAAGAGGATTTGGCTGTGATGAACATTGAGGCTTACAGGAAAAACCACGCTCGTTATGAGTTATACAGCTTGATTGACCAAGGCTTGAAAGAATTAGAAAACGGCGAAGGTACTGATTTTGACGAATTCATGGAAGAATTTTGGAAGGAAACGGAATGAAGTACAAAATCATAATCGCACCTTCTGCCAAAAGCGATATGCGTGAAATTCACCGATATATCAAGAACAATTTACAAAACACTACTGCGGCTGACCGCCGAATGTCGCTGATACAAACAAAAATCAACTCTTTGAAAGAAAACCCCTGTCGGTATGCTTTGGTATTAGACGAATATTTGGCATTAAAAGGGATTAGGTCGGTTGCCGCAAAAAATCATACAGTGTTTTATAGAGTTTGCGAAAAACGCAAGCCGACCGTTTTTATCGTTCGTGCATTATATTCGCACAGGGATTGGGCTACTATCTTGAAAGCCGACATTGACGATTTTCTTGATGAAGGGGACGATATCACAACGGCACAACATCATCAATACTCCACACCCGCCCCGCCTTCTCAATCCCAAGAAACTGCTTATGACAAGCCCACAAATCCAAAAACAAACCAAGCGGAGTCAGCCAAAAATCATCAGCCGACATCCGCATTTGAACAGTCCCATAATAATACAGCCGAGTAAAAGTTTCGCCGTCCGTTACTCGGCTTGAGCGTTTTTTGAGTCCTCCTCCGACACCACATTTCGTGCCGTTCCCTTGAACATACATTCGGTGATTGCGGATTTGTAGGAGGCTAATTCCAACGGCGAAGTCAGCAACTCGACCGCCTCTTCAGTGAGCAGTTCACGAGGATTTTCCTTGTTCCGCAAGTTGTGAATCAAAATCGACTGATTCGCCAACAACGTCAAAAGCCACACAATTTCGTCTAATGCTAACTCGAAATTCTCGGCTTTGAGCAAGCGTTCACCGAGATTTTCGAGACCGCCATACCGCCCTGCGATTGACTTTGTCGCTTTCGTGGTGAGAATTAATTCGTAATCCTCGCCGCCGATTTTTATTGTTGCAGTTCTTTCAGAATCCATCATTCACCACCTCCGTAAACTGGCTTGTAGACTTGATTATACCACTGTTCGATTATGTCATCCGAGGCTCCAGAATCACCCTCTGTGACTTCAGAGTACCATCCTTAAGGAGTCTCGTACAATTCGATATTTTTCGGCATTTGCCATGACAATAAAATAAAAGCCCTCGGAACCGAGGGCTTTTATTAGTGAATTTAAAATGCATATACTACAAAACGTCTTAGTCCACAACAATTACGGTTTTGAAATAACATCGCCAATCATTTTCAAAACTTCAACCGTTGCTTGGGTTCTTATTTCCTCACGATTGTATTAATAAACAAAATAAATAATCCCCCAATAACCACGCTAAATGTAATAAACCGTATAAATAAAACCCCAAAATCAACATCTCATCATCTACATTTGCGTGAGAAATAACAACACCTCCCC
>WRLX01000120.1 GCA_009777415.1 Oscillospiraceae bacterium | reverse complement strand
GGCGAATTTTCCGCCATACTGCGTTGATTTTTGCTTAAATATGCACGGATATTCGCACAAAAATCGCCTTGTCTGACGAAAAATCCCGCTCGTTTTATCAGCACGTCGCTTATGAAGACAGGTTCTAAATTTTTTGGAAAAATTTTTAAAATTATATTGCAAAATATTACAAGATAATGTATAATTAATTAAATTAGGTTAAAGGGCGAGGGTAAAAGTTTGAAAGTAAATCTGCGTAAGCGCGGAAAACGAAACTTTCAGCGGTGCGTTTGTGCAGAAAGGGCATGGATAAAATAATGACTACACTGCTAAAAAACGGAAGTGAGGACATTCTTATTGAAGACGGGGTAATCTCCGCTGTAGGTGACGACACTGAAATTGCGGCAAGCTATGTCGATAAGGTTATTGATTGTACGGGGCTGACTATTTTTCCGGGGATTTGTGATATGCACGTACATTTGAGAGACCCGGGGCAAACTCACAAGGAGGACTTGATTTCGGGAGCGAGGGCGGCGGCGGCGGGCGGAGTAACCGCAATCATGTGTATGCCCAATACGACACCACCGATTGACACCCCCGAGGCAGTCCGAGATATTGTGGAGCGTTCAAAGGGATTGCCCGTAAAGGTTTACCCTTGTGCGGCGATTACAAAGGGCTTGCTTGGGAAAGAACTGAGCGACTTTCAAGCACTTAAAGATGCGGGTGCGATTGCCGTTTCCGATGACGGAATGCCTGTGGCAGATTCTTCGCTGATGATGGAAGCGATGATTCTTGCCGATAAAGCGGGCTTAAAAGTAATCTCACATTGTGAGGATTTGAAAATTGCAGACACACGAATCAGCGAGAATTTGATGGTTTCCCGGGAAATATGCCTTTCCGAAAACTTGAGACTTCCCGTACATATAGCCCATGTATCAACCAAAGAGGCTATCGGCTATATTAAAATGGCGAAAAGAAGGCAGACTAATGTCACTTGTGAAGTAACTCCGCATCATTTTACTTTCACTAATGACAAGCTGTTGAAGCAGGATGCCGACTATCTCATGAACCCACCGCTTAGGGGGGCTGATGACGTTAATGCGATTATTATCGGGCTTTATAACGGTACTGTGAATTGTATAGCCTCCGACCACGCGCCGCACTCCGCAACCGAAAAGGCGGATTTTAATACCGCACCTAACGGCGTTATCGGGTTGGAAACGATGTTGGCGGCTACTTTAAGGCTATATCATACTGCTAAAATACCGACGCTTGACAAGGTAGTTGAGTTGCTTTGCGTTAATCCGAGGAAAATTCTCGGCATTCCGGGAGGCAACCTAAAAGTGGGTAGCCCCGCCGACTTAGCTATTGTTGATTTAAACGAGTTTTGGGTAGCGCAACCCGAAAGTTTTCAATCAAAGTCAAAAAATAGTTGCTTTAAAGGAAGGACATTTAAAGGTAAAGTCAAATACACTCTCTTGAACGGAGAGGTAGTGTATATGGGAAAGGATATGGTGTAAAGTTTGAAAATAAATTTGAGATTGTGTGGAAAGGGATGGTGTAAGTTTGAATAATAGCGGAGGTGTCATCGGCTTCGCCGGTGAGCAGTCCGCTTGACAGGCTTATTCACGGAGGCTTTGTGCCTCAGAAAGGGATGGTGTAAAAATGGCACTTGATATGTTAATCGAAAAAATAGTAAAAACTCAAAATCCCACAGTAGTGGGACTTGACCCGGCTTTGGATTTAGTTCCCGAGTTTATTAAGCAGCGTTCTTATCAAAAACACGGTGAAACTCTCAAGGGGGCGGCTAAAGCTGTCTTTAAATTTAATAAAAGGCTGATTGACGCGCTTTGCGGGATAATTCCTGCCGTAAAGCCTCAATTAGCCTTTTATGAAGCACTTGGAGTCGAGGGAGTCAAGGTTTTTTACAAGACTGTGCTGTATGCGCGGGAGAGGGGATTGTATGTTATTGCCGATGCAAAACGTGGCGACATAGGCTCGACTGCCGCCGCTTATGCTGATGCATTTTTGGGGGCAACAAAGGTCGGGCAGTTTGAGTACAGCCCGTTTCCGGCAGACGCACTTACCGTCAACGCCTATTTAGGTTCTGACGGGATACTGCCCTTTGCAGAAGCTTGCGCCAAGTATGATAAGGGAATATTCGCACTTGTCAAGACTTCTAATCCCTCATCGGGCGAATTACAGGATAAGG
Organism: Oscillospiraceae bacterium; assembly: GCA_009777415.1. Lineage (GTDB taxonomy): Bacteria > Bacillota > Clostridia > Oscillospirales > Ruminococcaceae > Ruminiclostridium_E. The sequence goes on along the minus strand of WRLX01000120.1, from coordinate 2,785 downwards.
CAGTTGAGGGAATCCAGGTGTATGAATTAATGGGGAAGATGGTTGCCGAATGGGGTGCAAAAGTCCCCGGAAAGTACGGCTACAGCGGCATTGGCGCAGTGGTAGGCGCGACTTACCCGGAGCAGATAAAGACACTTAGGGAAAAACTCCCCAACGTCTTTTTCTTAATCCCGGGCTACGGCGCGCAAGGCGGGACGGCTAAGGACTTAGCCGCCGCATTTGACAGCCGCGGATTAGGTGGAATAGTCAATAGCTCGCGCGGGATTATAGCGGCGTATAAAAAGGAGAACTGCGATGAGCAAGACTTTGCGGGGGCGGCGTTTCGCGAGGCATTGCGCATGAAAGAAGATTTGCGCAAAGAAATCGGGGAGATGCGGTTATGAAAAAATCGGCGTATCTAATCCTCCAAGACGGAACTGTTTTTGAGGGAAAATCTTTCGGCGCATTGGGAACTGTGAGCGGCGAACTCGTCTACTCTACCAATATGACCGGGTTTCAGGAATCGCTTAGTAACCCCGAACACAGCGGTAAAATTTTGTTGCAGACTTTTCCATTGGTAGGCAATGTCGGATTTAATGAGGAAAACAACTCATCCGACAAAAACGCAACCGGGTATATAGTAAGAGAATATTGTGACGAGCCGTCAAACTTCCGCGAAAACGGAACACTCGGCGATTTTATGAAAAAGCGTGGTATTATAGGACTGCAAGGGATTGACACACGCCGACTTACTCATATATTACGGGAAAATAACGGGATTAAGGGAATGATTACAGATGTTCCGCCCTGTGTTCGAAAAAGGGAAGGGTAAAAACTTGAAAGTAAACACCTAAATGAAACGGAGCGGTAAAAACTTGAAAATAAAATCTCGTGATGAAAAGGGAAGGGTAAAAACTTGAAAGTAAAATCTCGTGATGAAAAGGGAAGGGTAAAAGTTTGAAAATAAATCTGTGTAAATGGGAAAACGAATTTTTATGGCACATTTGTGCAGAAAGGAATGGTCATAATTATGGCGTTACGGAAAGATATAAAAAAGGTTTTGGTAGTGGGTTCGGGGCCTATAGTAATCGGTCAAGCCGCTGAATTTGACTATGCGGGGACGCAGGCTTGCCGCGCGCTCAAGCAAGAAGGGTTGGAAGTAGTATTGATTAACTCCAATCCCGCTACTATTATGACGGATAAGAATATGGCAGACAAAATCTATATTGAACCGCTTACTCTTGACGTTGTAAAAAGGATTATCAAGATTGAAAAGCCGGACAGTTTGTTGTCAACTCTCGGGGGGCAGACGGGGCTTACTTTGTCAATGCAGTTGGCAAAGGAAGGGTTTCTACAAGAAAACAATGTCATACTTTTAGGGGCAAAGCCGGAAGTAATTGACAGAGCGGAGGACAGACAGATTTTCAAGGACACAATGGAAAAAATAGGTGAACCTTGTATTCCGTCAAAGGTTGTGCAGAGCGTTTCCGATGCGTTGGATTTTTCGGAGGTTATCAGTTACCCGGTAATAGTACGCCCTGCGTTTACACTTGGCGGGACAGGGGGCGGGATAGCCTGTAATAAAGCCGAACTGAGCGAAATTGCCGCAAACGGGATTCGATTGTCGCCTATTGGTCAGATTTTAGTAGAGAAGTGCGTTTCGGGTTGGAAAGAAATTGAGTTTGAGGTTATACGCGATTCTGCGAATAATTCTATTATAGTATGTTCTATGGAAAATGTAGACCCGGTAGGTGTTCATACGGGTGACAGCATTGTAGTAGCCCCGGCAGTTACACTCGGCGAAAAAGAATACAGTATGTTGCGTAAATCGGCATTGAACATAATAAGCGCGTTGGGAGTTGAGGGAGGGTGTAATGTACAGTATGCACTTAATCCCGACGGCTTTGAGTACGGTGTAATTGAGGTTAATCCGCGGGTGAGTCGTTCATCGGCATTGGCTTCAAAAGCAACGGGTTATCCTATTGCAAAAGTTGCCACTAAAATAGCAATCGGTTATACTCTTGACGAAATAGTCAATCAAGTCACCCGGACTACCTATGCAAGCAGTGAGCCTGTTCTTGATTACATTGCGGTAAAGCTTCCGCGATTTGCGTTTGACAAGTTTGTGTATGCAAAAAAGACTTTGGGGACGCAGATGAAAGCTACCGGGGAGGTTATGTCAATCGGCGTTGGCTTTGAAAGCTCGATTATGAAAGCGGTACGCGGCGCGGAGCTTGGAATGGACACTTTGACTAAACCCGAGTTTACAAGATTGAGCGATGCTGAAGTTGTCGCAAAACTCGCCGACATTGATGTTGACAGGTTGTTTTGTATATTCGAGGCGTTAAAGCGCGGGATAAGCGAGGACAAAATAAACGAGATTACTTTCTATGACAGATGGTTTATACGCAAACTGAAAAAGTTAGTTGATATTGAAAAGGAATTGGTTGACTCCGAAATAAGCGAAGCAGGTGAAATCAGCGGGGAACTGTACGAAAGGGCAAAAAATTACGGGTATCTTGACTCTACTATTGAGAGATTATCGGGGAAAAAAGTTGTCAACTCCCGCCGCATGGTCTACAAGACTGTCGATACCTGCGCGGCTGAACACAGGTCGCAGACTCCCTACTTTTACGGGACTTATGACGATGAAAATGAAGCGGCAAAGTTTATTGAAAGTAAGGGTGTAATACCCCGCCCCGGAGGGGCGGCTCTCTCGACCGCAGGCGAGGGGTGCAGGGCTTGCCCTGCGGTGTTACCTTACATTAAGAAACCCGCCGAGGGGGCAAAGAAAATAATCGTATTC
>WRLX01000119.1 GCA_009777415.1 Oscillospiraceae bacterium | reverse complement strand
TCCTTGATACAATGTTTTTCTGATAATTAACATTATATCATATCGAGTTGGACTATCGTTTCTTTTGTGTTACCCCTCTATTGTATCATAACAGTGTTGGTGTTCAAACTCGACCGCTTAACACGGAGTGTTGGTGATTTGGTTTTCCTTATGGACTTATTTCGAGACAACAAGTGCGACTTCAATTCGCTGACGGAGAGCATCGACACGTCCACGGCGAGCGGGCGAATGTTCATCAAGATTATCGGGATTTTCGCCGAGTTTGAACGTGAGAACATCGGTGAGCGGGTTCGAGTCGGAAAGGAGCGAAAAACTCGTGAAGGTTATGCGAATAATTCAAGCCAAATTAGCTACGGATTCAACCGTGAAAAAGGCGAATTAATACAGACGGTATACGAACCTGAGGCGAAAAACGTTCGCATGATTTTTGATATGTACGTCAATCAAGGAATGTCGTTGTCGGCGATTGCCAAGAGTCTTAACTTGCAGAAAATCACCAGTAAGAAAGGCTTTTTGTGGAATGCCGCCACTGTCCGTTCGGTACTCACAAATTGCAATTACGCAGGGAATGTGCGGTACTGTATGCACGATTCAACTCGCAACTTTGAGGTTGAGGGAAAGCACGAGGCAATAATCACAGAGGAATTATATCAGCAAGCCCAAATCCTCATCGAGAAGAATGCCAAAACCGCTCCCAGTAAGAAACCCGCCGAGCGGAACTACTTCGTGAATTTCCTCTATTGTGATGATTGCGGACAACGATTTCTACCGCATAATTCCACCTACCACACCAAGAAAAACGGCAAAACAACAAGCTATGCGTTCCAGTGCCGCACTCGATTTTTGAAGGGCAATTGCACAATGAAAGCGATTACCGTACTCAAAGTTGAGAACGCTTTAACACAGTATTTTGCTCAGTTTGCGGACACTTTTGACTCAAACCAAGCGGAGTCACAACGTCTGCAATCGGAGGAGCAGAACAATGCGGCTCAGGTTCAAAGTTATCGCAACAAGTTAAAGTTTTACGACAGCAAGGAAAAGGAAATCATGGGGAATTATACCAACGGCATAATCGACTTTGACAGCTATCGCAAGCTGAAAAAGCAACTCGATGACGACAGGGTTTTCATTCGCACGGAACTCGGCAAGCTGAACGCCGATGAGAACGGTAATTCCCGCCCCGCCACGATTGTCGGGGAAGAGGTCGCCGCAACTTTCCGTGAGAGTTGGCAGGGTCTGACAAACGCTGAAAAACGGCTGTTTCTCACGAATTACGTCAAGAAGATTGTCGTCCGCAATGACCCGATTGAGGGCAGTCGGTACGGGACTACTACCGTTACGAGGGTTGAATTCAACAGTTATTAATACGAGAATGCCGCAACTCCAACAAGAATTGCGGCTGAGAAAGGATGACAATGAAAAATAAAAAAGTCGGTGCTAACGAAGTATGCCCGTGCGGGAGCGGGTTAAAACGCAAGAAATGCCACTGCGTTCATTCGGTTGGCTTGCAAGAATTATGGCGAAGTAGTGTATTTGAAATCGCCGCTAAGGAAGGGTTGGATGTGCAAATCCCTCAAATCTTTTATACTCTGTTGCGATTTATATCTGAAACAAATTGGAACGGTGCGTGTCACGGAACTTCGGCTGTATTGTATGTGATTTATAGCGAATTGGGTTACAAACCACGACTATGCACCGGCATGGTTAATGCTGGAATATGGAGCTGCGGTCATTCATGGATTGAAATGGAGGGCGAAATATACGATGTTTCTTGCTATTTCCCCAATAGCGGCAGTCCGAGGCGAATGCCTGTGTTTCACGGAAAGCAATTAGACACAATGGCAAATTCAGAAGTTTTGTATGGAGTTTCGATGCCTCAACTTGACGAAGGCGTTAAAGTAGTATCTGCCAAAGCCACTTTTGCAGGGATTATGGCAGAAAAATACCCAACACTTATGAATGCCAACTTGTGGCAAGTAATGGATAACATCTGTATGTTGGCGAATGTCAATATATTTGACGTTGTTGGTGGCGTAATCGATGCGAGAGCGTTAAGAGAAAAATATAAGGATACTCGTTGGGAATTATGCAAAAGCCATCCCCAATAGATTTTTCTTGAACCACGTTTCGTAGCGAGGATTTTGCTGTGCCTCAGCGAATTCTCTACGCATTCTTTCAATTGGCACTATAATCCCCAATGATGGATTTGCTTTTCGCCATATAACCTCGTCAGTCCAGTCATCATCGCTATCGGCGGCGAATATAGAAGAGTAAAATGTGGGGTTAGCTATTGCACCGCTTAAAACATCACGAGAATACTGTCGCAAATCACAACAAATGCCGTCACTGTCATTTCCTGCACTTGTCAACGTAAGAATCAATGGTTGTTCACGAGCAAGCGTTGTTCCTGCAGTCATTGACTCATAAAATTGTCGATTCATGTTAGAAAGACCATCAAAAATAACTGAATGGGCATTTATTCCATAGCACATAGGCTGTTTGGAATCAATCACCTGTAGAAAAGCCCTAAGCGGTCTGAACGTAAATTTACGCAACTCTGAGTCCACTGTTATATACCGATTGAAGATTTTCAGTTGGTTAAGTATTGTTTCAATCATACTGAACATATTATCGGCAAGAATGGCGTTTCCAGTGCAAAGATAAATCTCTCCGCCATACTCAAGGTCGGTGAGAGTAAGCAATAATGCGATTGCCGCCGCAAATGTCGATTTCCCATTTTTAATTGGTACTTCGATATACGCACGGCGAAACTGACGGCACTCGTCACCACGATGAACAATGCCGAAAATATCCCTTATAATGCGTTCTTGCCAGTTGATAAGCAAGAAATCTTGTCCGCACCATTTCCCAGTAGTGTGTTTGAGATTATTGACAAAAAAGACTGCATGGTCGGCGAATTTTTGCTTATAAATACAACCTTCTGCCTTAAATCGACTCGGTTTATAATTCTTGAGATAGCGGAATTCTTCCATTTTGTTCTCCCATAAAATCTTGTTTACTACTTGCAATATATGCACAGCGGTGATGTGATTATTTTTGTAAAAGGACAACTGTCCTCATAATTAAGCGAGTTCAGCTACTTTTGACGACGACCTAACTCGAAGTTAGACCGCCCTAAGTCAAACTTAGTTCACTTACCGCCCTCGTTGAACGGCGGTAAAAGTTCATAAATCAATTTCACGAAAAATGTTGACTTTTTAGAAAATTTGTGTTATACTGAACGCAGAGCGTTCAGACGAGAGAGCAACACCGCCCACCTTTATATAAGGAAGACGTGTTGCGATTTTCGGCACATTTCTAACTGCTGAATTCGTAGTATAAGTCGCCCGATGTTAGGTCGTTGGAATACACTATGTCGGAAATGTCGCAGTCGTAAATATGCACCCCACCGATGGATTTAATTGCGATTTTGTACTTGATACTGAGTTCTGTTAATTCACGCACAAAATCGTCAAACCGAGTTTCGCTATTCATAGTCCTGTACCCCGATTTTGCCTTCGTCTTCGGGGGAATCGGGAGCGGTTTCAACCGCCCCCTCCTCTTCCAAATCCGCCGAGAGTTCCGCTTGCACGTACTCGCAAACAACGCTCTCTATAAGCTGATTTCTCGACATATTACTCTGGCTTGCGAGTTCCGCTAATTGCCCCAAAACTTCGGGGGTAAACCGCACCGAAACCACCTCCCGATAAACCCGCTCCCTGCGAGGATTTGTGCCGTCCTTTCCGTAACGGAAACCGCTGTCGCCCTCCAAATTCTTGAGCATATGATGACGAGCGACTTTGAAAGTTTCGCCTTTCATTCCGAGCGATATTAGCCAAACTCTGAGTGCGAATTTTTCATTCTCGAAAACCTCTTGAGGCTTGGCTGTGACCCGCTTTTTTGACTTCGCCGTGCGGCACAATTCCGTGATAAATTGTGCGTAGGAGTGAGTTTCTTCTCTCGTTAATCCAGAGCGAAACCACGGAAACGTCACCTCGCTCTCGCCGACTTCGATGGGCATGAATCCACTCCTAAAGCCTTTTTGACGAGAGTCGCTTTCGACTCCACCATTAAGCGGAGATTGTTGAGCGTTTCGGGAGTGAACCCCTCAAGCGGTACACCAATGCTGAGGGAATCCGAATCCTCGTATTTAAACCCGCCGTCTTCAAGAGCGTTGATAACCGTGCGAGTCCGCTCGTCATCGACAGTTGCGGAGTTGAACGAAAGTGTTCCGTCACGCTCGACAGTGAAGTCGCCGATGGTGTAATTGTAAGTCGGTGCTTTTTCGTAGACCGACTCTTCGCCGATTGTTTCTGCAATTATGTTGACTAAATTTTTGCGTTCTTTTCCTTGAACATTGTAATTGATTTTCATGTGATTTTTCCTCCGAATTTTACTTAATATTCCCTTATCGGGCTAACATAAGTATAACTCGTTTTGACTGAAAAATCAACCCACACTTAATGGACATAAATCCGCATTATTCCATTGTTTCAGAGAGTTCAGGCGGTTCAGGTTTCGGAGGTTTAGGCACTTCATCAAAGGCATATTTCACCCCATCACGAAGTAAAAATATATTCGAATCTGACTGCAGGAAATTGCGGCAACGCTCGACAATTACATCGCAATATTTCGGCGATAATTCCATCAAATAAGCGACACGCTCGGTCTGCTCACACGCCAATAAAGTTGTCCCGCTCCCGCCGAACAAATCTACGACAAAATCCCCTTTACGACTGGAGTTGTTGATTGCCTTGCCGACTAACGCAATGGGCTTCATTGTCGGATGTTCCTTGGACTTTTTCGGGCGTTTAATTTCCCAAACGTCCGACTGCTGTCTATCGTGGACTTCGCACAGCCGTGCCGCCCCTGACAGCCACCCGTACCAAAACGGCTCATACTGCGTGTGATAGTCTTTTCGAGACAGCACAAATGCGTCCTTGTACCAAATAATTGTACTGCTCCAGTGGAATTTTGACTCAAGTAAAGCAC
>WRLX01000118.1 GCA_009777415.1 Oscillospiraceae bacterium | reverse complement strand
TCGGCAATACGCTTCGCATATGTTTCAACAAGGAAAGTCTCTTTCCCGTGAAGATAATAAACTCGGCGGATTACCCCTTGTTTTATCTCTTTAAGCAATTGCTCTTCATTCATTCTTTTACCCTTTCAATAATCAAATACACGGGTTCATAATATGCGTTACGCTCATGAGGAAATTCAACGGGAATGCTCCGCGAGGCATAAACCACATAATCCGAACCGAAGTCGCGCTTATTCCTCACCCGATTGTAAGCTACTGTCAAGTTCGCGCCGCGCAAAGTTGCGTTGTCATTCGCCGCCCGAGTAAACATAACATCAAAATCATAGTCGTTTATCAGGAGCGTTGCTTCATCTTCGCCGACTCCGAGAGTAAACCTCCCGCTTATGTCATAGACTTCCCGGTGTTTAGGAGGAATGTATTCCAAAGAGGGCAGACTTTTAAATGCCGCCTCGTTATTTCTTGTAGAGTTGAGCAATGCCACAACTGTATTTGAGCTTTGCATTGACAGAATTTCCGCCGCACGAGGAGTGTCCGATGTGACAATAACTGCTTTAACGCCGAATTGTTCCGCAGTAAGCCATGCAGAGGAACTGTCGGAATATATCTTGATATAGACATTGCCGGAATTGAGTGCGTTCATGTTGTAGACGCAAATCATAAGAGCGAGAGCTGCAACGCTAATACACGCCGCTTTCAAAGCTTCGGTATTGCTCTTGTAAACAAGCCGTATTGCCGCAATTGCAACAATTGCGAAAGCGAGCCAAAATGGGACAAACCAGTATTCAAGGGAAATCCATGCGGATGAAAAGCCCCCGAAAAAGCCTATTACCTCATTCATTATTTTTGACATAATCCCCGCAACTAACAAAAATACATCGCCGACTGCCCCGAAAACCGCGAAAAACGAAAACAACATCATTGCACCCGCCGCAACTGTAAAAAACGGCATAATAATTATACTTGTCAGCGGCGATAGTACACTTACTCCCCCGAAAAATAACGCTGAGGCGGGCAATACGCACAATCCCGCACAGACCGAAACAACCGTTCCCTCGACAATCTTCGCTTTCAGTCCCCTTTTTTCATCGCCGTCCGAGAGAGTCTTTAAGAGAGCGGGTGTGACAACTCCCGCCCCGAAAGTTCCCGAAAATGACATAATCAGCCCCACATCAAACACTGCGTAAGGCTCAAACAGCAACATCAACAAAAGCGCGAATCCGAGCGAATTCAAGGTCGCACCTTTTCGCATAAACAGTTCCCCGCCGTAGCAAATTATCAGCATAATTGCCGCGCGGTTTACCGAGCTTGTTAAATTAAAAAACACCGCAAAGACTAACACAATACAGACTAACGCGGCGAATTTGATGCGGCGGTTGTTCCTGAACGGGGTTAATCCAAACAAAAGAAGGGACATATGGGCGATTATAGTCATATGCAACCCGGAAACTGCCGTGTAATGCGCCACACCCGCAACCCTGACATCTTGGACAAGGCGCGGTGACAATCCCGATTTGTCGCCGACAAAAACAGCACGCAACAGCCCGCCCACATCATTGGGAAAGGCAGAGTTGACTTCACTTTGTATAAACGCATTGTAACCGCGGATATAGTCAATCGGTGTCACAGAACCGTGCCGGACTAAACTTATGCTGTCCGCGCTTCCTTTGAGCAAAACCCCTCTTGAGAGATTATACGAGCGTTCCGGGAAAATCCCGCTGTTACGAAATTCCGAAAGAGTGACATCGGCTTCAATTACATCGCCCGCACCGATATTGTGAACATCGGGAGCGGTAATCATAATTTTTGCCGCTCTGCCGTTAATATCGGCTTTTACAACATACGACGCTTGATAAAATCCCAACTCTTTTTTCTCCGACACTGTGCCGATTACCATTGTACCCTCACCCGTACCCGCTTTCTCAAATACCGGGCGGCGTGTATTAATGTCGTAAACGGTAAATCCTAACGCCCCCGCCGCGACCGACACAAGGGTCAAGGACACTACGGCAGACTTTTTCAGCATTCCCGATATCAACGCGCCGACTAAACCGATTAGGATTATGGCGGCTGCTACAACTGAATTGTCTGCGAAAGAGGTTGCGGCAATTCCGATAAAATATGAAAACCCTGTTACTGCCGCCTTATTTTTGATTGGCTTCTTATTCACCCTTTTAATCCGAAGTCGCCGAGTTTTGCCCCGCCGAGCAGGTGGAAATGCAAATGCCGCACCGTTTGGTCACCGTCTTCAAGAACATTTGTAACAATTCGCCACCCGTTTGAAAGTGACAGTTCCTCGGCGACTTTCCCCGCTGTCAAAATCAGCTTTGCGATTAAGTCACTGTGTTCGGGTTTCAACTCGTCTGCTCCGCCTATATGCTCCTTTGGAATCAACAGGACATGAACAGGCGCGGCGGGATTAATATCGCGAAATACCAATACCGACTCATCCTCGTAGACTTTTTCAGACGGGATTTCCCCTTTTACGATTTTACAAAATAAACAATTTTCCATCTTTTTACCCTATTCCTTTCCGACATCAACAAGCCTTAAAAGTGCGTTTTCCGCACAACCTAAGGTTTATTTTCAAACTTTTACCCTATTCCTTTCCGGCATCAACAAGTCATAATTGATAGTTTACCATAATATTTTAAAATTGTCAAATAAAACCCGCCTTTTTGAACAGGCGGGTTAAAAATTACAGTTTTTGCCTTTAATTTGCCGGATTTACGTAGAAAATTCTCTCTTGCGGGTCGGCATAGCCCATGTTTCGCGCTTGTCTGTCAAGGTAGTCACCGAGGTTATCCCCCTCAATATAGCGTTTGAACTGCCCATTATCTATTTCGAGGCGTTTTTCTTCTTCAAGCATTGCATTAAGAGCCTCAGTGCTGCGCCTTACCTGCGCTTGATTATTCGCCACTTCATACACAAAAAACACCAACGCGATAAGCAATATAACCGTTATCATCACGCTGAAAACAAAACCGCTACGGCTTTTGCGTACTTTTTTGTGAGGTACTCCGGATAACTCTCGCTTTAATTTTTGTTTCATTTTGATTTTCCCGCACCTTTCTTGTAACTTGTCTCACAGCTTGACTTTTCGCACCCTTATTCTTCCTTTTCTTCAACTGTGTACTATTATACCTTATTTTGACTGCATTTTTCAAGTCTATACTGTGTTTTTTTGTTATTTTGTTAATTTTCACAAAATTTGCGTTGAGCTTTTGTGCAAATTTTATTAATAAATTCCACAATGGTTTAATTAATATACGGTAGGTGCTTCTTGCGATATATTTGGCTGCGGCTTTTATTGCGTTTGCGAATGTTTTTGTTATAAAGGAAATGAGCCGCCCTGCTGTCTGAAAGTACACTGCCGCACCAAAGGCGATGCCAATCAGGTAGTAATACCTAAAATACCCTTCCCCGAATTCTAACGAATAGGCAAAAACTGTTACCCCGCAGAGCGACAAAAACAAGAAGTCTTGTATTCCCGCTGTGATTGCGCCTGTTTTTATAAAAAGTCGGCTAATCCTCAAAGGTTCATATAACACTCCTAAGGCGAACCCCAGTATCGCGAACATCATCAGCTCGTACAGATTCTGCGAAATCGGATTATACATTTTTACCCTTGTCCTTTCTTATAGTCGATTAACTTAAGAATCACTAAATCTTTGCGGAAAATTTTCCGCCATACTGCGTTGAATTTTGATTAAATATCAGCGGATATTCGCACAAAGTTCGCCTTGTCTGACGAAAAATCTTCACGCAAATCTTCAAGCACTTCTTAAGTTAAACGACTATAACGATATATGGTTTAAATCTTCGTTTTCCGCACCTGCGCGGATTTACCTAAACAATTTTGTTATTATATTATTAGGGGTTCTGTCGGAATCGGAGTAGTGCAACGATTGAACTACCCCTGTCATTTCGAGCAGACCGTTCCCCCCATTCCCCGGTTCTATGTTCATTTTGGATATTTCAAGATTTTTGCCTTTGATTTTTAACCCGCCCGAATGTGTTATGACTACAACGTCATTCTCGTTAAAACTCTCAACGTCCTTAACTCCCTCAATTATAACCTTTCTTCGGTTCTCTACAATAATGCTGTGGACTCCCTTGGCTTGCTCAAACATAAAAAATCCCCCTTTTCGGACAAAGATATACTTAATCTTATTCCGCAAGAGGGAGATTTATGCTTATGCGTTTGCTTATGAAGACAGGTTCTTAACTGCGAACCGGGATTTTTGCGAGAACCTTACGTATTTCCGGGGCAATAGCGAACACCATTGCAATCTTGATTAAGTCGCCGAGCAAAAACGGAGCGACCCATCCTAAAAAAGCAGTCTTCAAGCTTTGCTCAAACATTATGACAGGCCAAATAATCCCGCCGATTAAAAATGTAACAATTGCCCCGACAATAAGCCCGACTGCGAGCCACAGCCGATTTTCTTTATTGCAGTTCCGCTCGGAATTGACGCTTTTATCGGCGGCGAACCCGGTAATCAGCGCGAATACAGGGAATGCAATCAAGAACCCGCCCGTCGGCCCCGCTATAGTCCCAATCCCGCCCGTGAGACCCGCAAATACAGGCGCGCCGACAATCCCGAGCAATACATAGACTGCCGCCGCAATTGCCCCCCTTTTTGCACCAAGCACCGCGCCGGCAAGCGGGATGGCAAAAGTCTGCATCGTGAGCGGGACTATCGGAATAGGGATTGTCAACTGAGCCATTGCCGCGATTGCCGCGACAAAAACTGAAATTAAGCATAAATCAAATGCCGTTATTTTTTTCTGTTTTTTCATAAATATGACCATATCTTTCCGAGGCACAAAAGCCTCTATGAATAAGCCTGTCAAGCGGACTGCTCACCGACAAAGCCGATGACATCTCCGCTATTATAGTCGGTCAGTTTAAGTTTAGTCGCCGTTTGTGGCATATTTTCCGCCATACTGCGTTGATTTTTACTTAAATATGCACGGATATTCGCGCAAAAATCGTCTTGTTTGACAAAAAATCTGCTCACAAATCAGCAGACTAA
>WRLX01000117.1 GCA_009777415.1 Oscillospiraceae bacterium | reverse complement strand
TGAGAGCGGCATTGTCGGAATCGACATCGACCACTGCATTTCGGACGGCAAGCTAAACGAGACTGCGACCGCAATTCTGGCGAAACTCCCACCGACTTATGTCGAGTACAGTCCGAGCGGGAGCGGCTTGCACATCTTTCTGAAGGGCAGTCTGCCAAAGGGCGGGAATCGCAATTCCGAGACTGGTGTGGAGATGTACTCGACTGCACGGTATTTCACGATGACGGGGAATCGCTATGCCAACTGTGCCGATGAAATTGCCGATGATGACGGCGTTCTTGCGTGGATTCACTCGACTTACGTCAAGCCGAAAAAGCCGCCTAAAAGTCAGTCTGCTACAAAGTTTGACCCGTTGGAGACGGGGCTTATTCCTGATGCTCAAATTCTCGAAATGGCACGGAAGTCGAAAGACGGCGGTGCGTTCGAAAAGTTGTATTCGGGGAACTGGCAGGACAAGTACAAATCGCAGTCTGAGGCGGATTTTGCGTTGTGTTGCAAACTCGCATTTTGGACTGCAAAAGACGAAACTCAAATCGACAGGTTGTTTCGGCAGTCGGGGCTTATGCGTGAAAAGTGGGACACTTCGAATGGCGATTCAACCTACGGGGCGATGACCGTTCGTAACGCTTGCGGAGCGACGTCTAAGACATTCAAGCCGACTAAAAAGTCTGCTCAAAAAGAGTCTGACACGAGCGAAATATTCGAGCAAAACGGCTGTTATTATCGCAACAAAGGGCAGAAAACTTACCAACTCACGAACTTCAAAATAACACCGATTTTGATGATTGAGGGGGAGGACGAAAGCCAGTTAAACTGCGAACTTGTCACGCTTGAGGGCGAGATGTACAACATGAAATTCAAGTCGAGCGATTTTGCAAGTTTGCGACAATTAAAAGCGGTACTGTCATTGCGGACAATTGCACTTTCTTTTTTCGGCGGTGAGGGCGATTTGGAACTGTTCAAACAGTATTTGAATGGTCTCGGATGGACTAAGAAAAAGGGTGTAAAGCCGCTTGGAATCTGCCGTCACGATGGTGAGTTGGTGTTCGTGGATTCGAACGGTGCGGTCGGAGTTGGCGGTAAAAAGATTGACGGAATTGTGCAACTCGACAAACATAAAATCATCGAAAGCACGATTCTGTCTGCACCATTTATCAGCAAAGACGGACTGATTTTGTTGGGCGAAAACATCCTCAGTTACAACGAGTATTCCCGCACTGTGCCTATAATTGCGTGGTGTGCAGGGTGTCTCATAAAACCGCATTTGCGTAGGTGTAAAATCAAATTCCCGCATATGTTTCACGTTGGCGAAAAAGGCGGCGGTAAAACCTCGAGTATGGAGCGTGTTATTTTCCCGTTTTTCGGTCTGAAATCGGCGACAGCGGCTTCGCAACATAAGGCGTTCACGCTGATGAAGGAGTCGAACAGTAGCAACGTAATCCCGCAAGCCATCGAAGAATTCAAGCCGTCTGAACTGCCTCGAAGTGTGCTAAAAGTCCTGCGGAATCATTATCGTGAAACTTACGATTGCAGTAAAGGCACTCGGGGTCGCCCCGACCAAACTCAGAATTCATACGATTTATTAGCACCAATTATCGTTTGCGGCGAGGAGGATGCTGACGAAGGTGCAATCCGCGAAAGAGCGTTTGAATTGCTGTTTGCGAGACGTGATTTGAAATGTTCGAATCGGCGAAAATCCTTTGAATGGATTAAGGCAAACAGTCGGCATATTTCCGCTCTGGGACGGTCTTTGTTGGACGTTGCATTAGCGACAAATCCCGATGAAGTTTTGTCGTGGTACTGCGAGGGCGAGAGTCATTTCAGCAAGGAATTTCCCGACAGAATCGTCAATAATTTGTGTGCGGTTTATGCGGGAATTTGTCTGCTCAACAAACTTTGTCGCTCGCATGGACTTGCTTTTGCCGACGTGTTCCCGATTGATAATGAACTATGTGCAAAGCATCTTGAGTCTGCTGTTCGTGAGTATTTACTCGACGGCAGTAACTTCAACAAAGGTGCTATAGAACAGGCTTTCGAGGTGATGGCACGTATGAAATTAAAGCATGGCGAGGATTATCTTTTCGAGAATAACGGGCAGTTTTTGTGCTTGCATTTGACGGGCATTTACGACCGTTACACTCGGTATTGCAAGGATTATGCCGTGCAGGGTGAGGTCGTGAAGTACGCTTTGTTTCGTAAACAGTTAGAACATACCGACTTTTTTGTTGCGAAAAACAGAGCGAAACATTTCGAGGGCGGCACGAAAAAGGTGTGGGTGATTGATTTCAGTATCTTGTCAAAGCACTGCGATGTGTCGGGTTTTACCAGTGACAGAGCGGATTTGAAGCGTGGACAAGATACCTAACCTCATCTTACTTATTACCTTTTTTTATAAAAAATCAATACTATTATGAAAATATAGAAAGCCGTTAATAAAAATTAAAAAGTACATAAAAAATTAAGTATGGTATCAAAATTCGTGGGTAATAAGGTAATAAGTAATTGGCAAGACAGGTACTTTTTAACTCGATTGACACAGTTGATGTACTTCAAACTGTGTTGAACTTGCGGGTAGGGGGCGGTCTCGAAGTCTGGCTCGTTCCTTTTGTAGACCGCTTTTGGGGCGTGCGTGTAACTTCCGCTAATCAAGTTTTTCTGGGGGATTTGCCTGTCCATCCTACCACGTAAACCCGCATAGACAGAGGGTTTTCCGACCTCTCAATCTTGATTCACTTACAAAACGGCGACTTTTATGCAACAATCAAGTTGTCCGATTTTGGCTGTAATTATTTTGGGGTGCGGGGGCTTTAATCCTTGGCGTGGACGGCATTTGCCGCAGTTCAAAAATAATCGGAATACTGGACAAACAGTCCTGCATATATTGAATTATTATGATAAATTCGGGGGTGAGATTATGTCGAACGGACACGGCGGTAAGCGAGTCGGGGCGGGGCGAAAACGCACGAAACCGCTCGCCGATAAAATCCTTGACGGCACTGTCAAAAAGCACAAGCACAAGATTCTCGATTTCGATGATGTCCCCGATTTAGGTGAGGCTCTCGGCATTGACGATTTGCCTGTTGCTCCCGAGTTTTTGAACACGCTGACTTCAAACGGCATCGCCGATGATGTTCCGAATATGAAAAAAGTCTTTGACGAGACGGTCAAATGGCTTAACCGCACGAATTGTTTGCACCTGATAAACCCGCATTTAATCACGAAATATGCCATTAACACAACACGTTATTTGGAATGCGAGTACATCGTTTCGAGGACGTTGCTCACGAAAAAGAACGGCGAGGTTGTTCCGAATCCGCTGGCTGACCAAGGTTTGCGGTATTCCAAAGCGGCGGATTTAGCGTGGTCTGCAATTTGGGAAATTGTCATGCAAAACTGCCAAGAAGACTTCGGCGGACGTGACCCGCAAATTGAGTTAATGGAAAGTCTGCTAAATGCGAATATGACTGCATTTGAAGACGATTTTGAAGTTGAACAGGAGAGCGAAAATCATGCCATATAAATCGAAACGCAGGTGTAAATTCCAAGGTTGTCCTGTTTTAGTCGAGGCGGGCGAGGGGTATTGTCCGCAACATAAATCGGCGAAATTCCCTGCAAGGCGAAGTGGCGAAAAGTCGCACTACAACCGACGTTGGCAGAAAATACGAGCGGTGTATTTGTCCAAACAACCCCTCTGTGCCGATTGTGAAAAAGCAGGAAAACTCAAGCCCGCAACCGAGGTTCATCACATTATTTCGATTGCCGATGGCGGCTCTGACAGCCACGAAAATCTGATGGGATTATGCAAGTCGTGCCATTCACGGCGAACCGCAAAGGAGACTGGTTTTGGAAATCAAATATAAATATTCGCCAACACGATTTATGCTCCCAGACTCGCATTATGACAGGCGAAAAGCCGACCACGCAGTCACTTTTATACAGCAACTAAAGCACGTCAAAACCCGTGAATGGGCGGGAAAACCGTTTGTGCTTTTACCGTGGCAAGAGCAGATTGTGCGGGATATTTTCGGCATAATAAAACCCAACGGTTATCGCCAGTTTCGACACGCTTTTGTGGAGATTCCAAAGAAGTCGGGAAAGTCGGAATTAGCCGCCGCCATCGCACTTTATCTGCTTTGTGCTGACGGCGAAATCGGGGCGGAAATTTACAGCGTTGCAAACGACCGTAACCAAGCGAAAATCGTGTTTAATATCGCACAATATATGGCTTTCGACCATCCCGTTTTGCGAAAACACTGCAAATTCAAGGAGTCGGAAAAACGCATTATTTATCTGCCAACCCGCAGTTTTTATGCGGCGGTTTCAAGCGATGTAAAGGGCAAATACGGGATTAATGTTCACGGCTGTATTGTCGATGAATTGCTGGGTCAACGCAGTCGGGAGTTGTATGACACAATGACTTTCGGCTCGGGTTCTGCACGAATGCAACCGCTGAATTTTGTCATCACAACTGCGGGCAGTGACAAAACTTCCGTCTGTTTTGAGGAGCATAATTATTCGCTCGATATTCTGCAAGAACGCAAGTCTGACCCGTCTTTTTATCCCGTTGTTTTTTGTGCAAATGACGATGATGACTGGGAAAGTCCAGAGGTCTGGAAACGTGTGAATCCAAGCTACGGAATCACAGTTCCCGAGGAATTTTATCGTGATATTTACAACAAAGCGAAATATAGCATTGACAAGGAAATTAAATTTCGTCAATATTATTTGAATCAGTGGGTAAATTCCGACTCGAAAAAGTGGATTCCGATGGACAAATACGAGAAATGCGGCGGACAATTCGACATCGACAAACTCCGTGGCAGGGAGGCTTTCGGCGGTCTCGACCTTGCGAGTTCTGACGACATTGCCGCATTTGTGTTAGTATTCCCGCCCGAAAAAGACGATGAGAATTATTATATTTTACCGTTTTTCTGGATTCCGAAAGAGAATTTAACTCGCCGCAGTAACAAGGATGCTCCCTACGAAAAATGGGTTCGTGAAGGGGCTTTGCACACGACTGACGGCAACATAATTCACTACGATTTTATCGAGCAGAAAATACTCGAGTTGAATAAAATCTACAATATTAAAGAGATTCTGTACGACCGTTGGGGAGCGTTGCAAATGGCTCAGAATCTGCGTGGACACGA
>WRLX01000116.1 GCA_009777415.1 Oscillospiraceae bacterium | reverse complement strand
GCGTTAATTTCTCCTCAAATATCAACGGATATTATCGTCAAAATTGCCTTGTCTGACGAAAAATATCACTTACTTTATCAGCACGTCGCTTATGAAGACAGGTTCTTACTTTCAAACTTTACCCATGACCTTTCCGAGCCGCAAAAGGCTCATCAATCTTGTCAAACCACCTGCTTGACGGCTAACCCGTCAAGCAAGGATGCTCTTGTTTAGCTAACCCGTCAAGCAGGGATACTCTTGTTTAGCTAACCCGTCAAGCAAGGATGCTCTTGTTTAGCTTACAGACTATTGCCGAAATCCTCTTTAAACTTTTTGACTAACTTTTCTTGCCAGTCGGAATCAGGTGCAAGCCTTCCGAAGAAGAAGCGCAGGATTTTCGGCTCTTCGGTGAATTTAAGTCCGCCGACAAGTTCCCTGTTTTGATACAGCCAGTTGATTCTGTCTATAGTGTATTTAACTTGGCTCAGTGTAAATACTCTTCGCGGCAGAGCCAACCTGAGCAATTCCATATTTGCGAGAGGCTCTGTACCGTCGGGTTCACGCTGCTCCGAAAGTGTTCCACGTTCCATTCCGCGAATACCGCTTACTATATAAAGAGCGGCGGCAAGTGCGCCCGCGGGATATTTCTCCTGCGGAATGTGGGACAGGATTTCTTTTGCATTAAGGTGACAGCCCAGCCCCCCTGCGGGAGTGACTACCGGTATATCGAGCGCCGAAAGCTCGCTGACCATATGGCTGATAAACTGGGGCGCTTGAGCAATCATATCCATATCGAGAGTTTCCTCAAGCCCGACAGTCAACGCTTCCATTTCGCGAACCGACATACCGCCGTAGGTTAGGAATCCCTCGAAAAGCGGAATCAACTCGCGGAATTTCATCATTAAGTCGTCACGCTGAACACATATTCCGCCGCCGCGAGCGCAACCCAATTTACGCGCCGAGAAGTAGGTAATATCCGCTAATTGCCCGAGTTCGCGCATTATATCGCGAATAGGCACATCTTTGTATGCTTCTTCCCTTGTTTTAATAAAGTAGAGGTTGTCGGCGAGCAGGCTTGCATCAAGCACTACAATAATTCCGGCATCGCGACAAATCCCGCTCACTTCCTTGATATTCGCCATTGACACAGGTTGCCCGCCGATTAGGTTTGTACCCGCTTCAATTCTCACGAACGCAATATCTTTTTTGCGGGTTTTAATCAGCTCTTTAAGCGCGTCTGTGTTTATGTTGCCCTTGAACGGATTATCGCTTTTCGCCCTAAGCCCCTCATCAATAATGATTTCCACGACTTCCGCGCCGAATCTTGATATATGCGCCTTGGCAGTCGTAAAGTGATAGTTCATGGGGACAATTTGGTTTTCCCCTGTTATAAGCACTTGTGAAATAAGGCTTTCACACGCTCTGCCCTGATGCGCAGGGAGGAAATGTTTCGTCCCGAATATTTCCCCGATTTTTGCCTCAAGGCGATAAAAAGTTTCGCTCCCCGCATAGCTGTCGTCCGCAGTCATCATTGCCGCCAACTGCCTGTCACTCATTGCATTAGTCCCCGAATCGGTCAGCATATCGAGGAAAACATTCCTGTTTTTTAAGAGGAATGTGTTGTTGCCCGCCTCGGTAATTGATTCGAGACGCTCGTCAATCGGCAAAAGATTGAGCTTTTGAATAATCCTTACTTTGTGCATTTCGAGCGGCATATCCGCGCTCCCGAAAAATTTAATTTCCGCCATATTTTTACCATGCCCTTTCTGCACACCTGCAAAGTGTGCCGTTGAAAGTTTCGCTTTTCCGTGCTTCACTTTCAAACTTTCTTACCCTTTTCGGATATATATTTTATAATTATCTTAAGTATACTATAAAAAGCTATAATTTGTCAATGGTTATTTTGCCGTGAGTAAAAAAATTTTTATTTAGTAAAAAATAGTAAAAAATTAACAATAAAAAAATTTAAAAATACCGCCACAGGTATATTGACAACTGCTTTTTCATGTGTTACAATAGTACAGTGTCGAAAATCGGCACTAATGCATAAGCTAAAAAATTAATAGTAAGAAGCTGTGTTCATAGGCGGTGTGCCGTAGAAACGAGCAAATTTTTCGTCAGACAAGGCGAAATTTTTGCGAATATCCACTGATATTTAATAAAATTTCAACGCAGGTATCTTTAAAGGTTTAACCTTCCTCACTTACGCAGTTTTACTTTGAGCCTTTTTACCCTTCCCTTTTCAGCGCAGGTATCTTTTAAAGGTTTAACCTTCCTCACTTACGCAGTTTTACTTTCAGCCTTTTTACCCTTCCCTTTTCAGCGCAAATACTTTACGGAACTTCTTCACCCGAAGCGTTAATTACCTTCAATCGCGACCTCAAAGCGGTATCACTGAAATCAAAGTCAGCCTGCCCGCGTTTCCACCGCCATGACGGATTTTGATTCCTGCCATAGATTTGGATATAACTGCCCGGTCGTATAATGCGGGCAGGGAGTTGCCATTTGAACAATTCGTCCGGGTCGCTCTCCCCGCCGTCTGTTATAAACCACCCGCGCGTTGAAATCGACTTGCCCGAATCGGCATTGTTTACGGTGATATACCATTCACCGATTGCAGGCGGCTTTTCCGAAACAATAAGCTTGCTTACTCTTATGTCATAGCCCTGAGTCCCGGATGAACCATCTATTCGCGGCCCATCGGCACCCCCGATTCGCAGCACAGTCATTCCCGCCGCTATAAAGGATTGAATTTGTTCATGTGTTAAAACAACATTCAAGTTAGCGTCTGCATTAGTGGCGGCAGAAGCGGTTACAACCGCTTCCGGGTCAGTGGGAGCATTGCTTGCTCCGTCTACGGCGGGTCTGATGAAGAAATTGTGGGAAGTTTGTGAAGGATGGGCTGTCACTGCTCTGACCGAGACATCAAATTCATACGAGAACCCCGGTTGAGTAATCAACGGTGAGGGTCCGCCGCTTAACCAAATATCAATCCCTTGCGAAGTCCCGCCCCTGCCCGTAATAGTTACGGTTCTGTCCGGAGGCGTCCCCGCTACAGCGCGATTACCGCCCCGAGAGGTCAAGAACGGGTGAGTGTTAGCCGATGAACCGCCCGACCAAGCGGGTAAAAGAACGTCCTCTTGCATATCGTAATGGAAAAAGTTCGAGTGTGTCGGACAGGGTTCTTCAAGCGGACAGTTTCGTGTCAATCCCGTGGCGTTGCAGACACTGCACTGTGAGCAGTTGGTCTCTCTTCGTGTGTGATTTCCCGTCGCAGGGGCAAACTGATGCGGGCATCTGACACAAGTCTGCGGGATTCCGCAGGTTGCCGCCGCGCCCGGAGTGTGACCGTCTTGGCATGGGTCTACTGTACCTGCAACAGGGCGATACCCCGGAATTGTCGAAGGGCCCGGAACTATGGGTTGATGACTTTTGTTCCTCAAGTAAAGCCCCGCTAATGCTCCGACAAAACCCGCTTGATAATCACAAGCCATTTCCGCCGTCTGATATGTGTTATAGCGGTCGGCTAATGAGCCGCTTGAAGAAGTAGGCCCGCCCGCCAATGTTCCGGTAAGCACATTAAGAGGGGCCTCATTGTTATTGAATCTGTCCCAAACATTATTCCCCGTGAATCCGGTTGCCCCCCTGTGGTGAGGTCGGGTGATTGAATTACTGCAACAACCGAATACAAAGCAGGTGGGGTTTCCCGTACTGCCCTCAGTTCTGGCGATGCTGTTGTTTCCGAGCAAAAACCTCATTTGAGAATCCGCCCAAGAGGCATATTGGTCTGTATTATAGTTGTCGTGAATCAGCCCTACCATTTGTAAAGCGGCATTATACCTTGCAGTTCCCCAATCCCCGACAACAAGATAAGAAGTGGAAGAAGTATTAACCCTGTTCATATACGGATTTCTTACCGATGACCACTGAACCTGTCCCCTTGCCGCTCTCATTGCCGTGACGTTCGGCCACATTCCCGCCCAAGAATTGGGCCAGTCACTTCCGCTCGTAGTCAAATCGTTTGACTGTTCACGATATGCCGTATCATTGGTAGCAAGAAACAGCCATTCTGCCGCAAGTGCCATTTTATCTTCCCACCGTTGTGACACATAGAATCCATCTCCCGGGCTTGTATGAGTCCCCCCTGCTTGAGCCAGACCTTTATTGCCGTTACGAGCCAATTCATAAAGGGCTTTGGCGTGTCTCAAGTCTTCGGGATTCCCGAAGTTGACGTAGTTTGCGGCTAAAAGAGCCGCCGCTACAGAGATTTGGTCAGTCCCCGGATATTGGCTTGTCGCATCGGTAAAACGGGCGTATCTCGTAGCCCCGCGTGCGTTCCCCGTTTGCAGTTCGGGCGGCCCCCAATAGCCGTGGTCACCGTTAGGTTCGGCATCGCCGCCCTGTCCTACTTGATAAGCGTAAGCCGCGACAGCCGTTCCGCTACTGTCCCAAATCGTGCATTTCCTGAAGTATTCCGCAAAATGGTCGAGTATACGCCTTGCGTGTCCGTCAATGTTAAGCTCTGTAAACGCTTCCTCAAATTCATAGTAAGCCCAACCCAAGGTAGCTCCCGCGTAACCAATCGGCAAGTTAAACTTTACGTGGTCGCCCGCATCATGGTATCCGCCCGATAAGTCAATTGTTCCGCCGCCAAACGCAATGGGTACACTGATGTTGGCATCTTGTGTGTGGCAGTCACCCCTCCATCGAAGCGCAGAACGCTTTCCGTCGTCGCTGTTACGTGTCCCGACATCACCTCCGCACATATTTGCATCGAAGAAGTAAAGCGAAAGCTGTAATTGCCTTGCATAGTTTAACGGAGTTACAGTCGCCGAAACATCGCCGATTTGATTCGGTGTTGCAATTGCAACGAGCATTGACATTGCCAATACAATGGATAAGAATTTACTTTTCAGCCGTTTCATAATTTTACCCTTGCCCCTTCTGCACAAACGTGCCATAAAAATTCGTTTTCCCATTTAACCGCAGATTTAGAACCTGTCTTCATAAGCAAACGCACTGCTAAATCGGCGAATTTTCCGCCATACTGCGTTAATTTCTCCTCAAATATCAACGGATATTATCGTCAAAATTGCCTTGTCTGACGAAAAATATCACTTACTTTATCAGCACGTCGCTTATGAAGACAGGTTCTTACTTTCAAACTTTACCCATG
>WRLX01000115.1 GCA_009777415.1 Oscillospiraceae bacterium | reverse complement strand
TGCGGTGGATGTTCGAGAACGTGAAACTCGAAACCGATGCGGCGGGGAATATCAAGCCCTCAAAAAAGAAAAGTCGTGAAAAAATCGATGGTGTAATCGGGGCAATTATGGCTCTTGACGGGGCGATTCGCCGTGAGGATGCGGAGATTGTCGGCGGACTTGTGACTTACAACTCGCACACTGGTGAATGGTTGCGAAATGGTGAACCGATTGTGGAAAAGAAAACCAAGAAAAACTGGCTCTGAGAGCGGGTTTATATCGAATATTGTTAAGGAGTTTTTTACAACTATGCCACATAAATCACGACCGCATTGTGCCGTTTCGAGGTGTCCGAATTACGCTGTAATCGGCAGTGCATACTGCGTTGAACACAGGCGGGAACGCACTCGCAGAGACCCTTCCTACCGCAAACTTTACAATCGCAAGTGGGAGAAAATCAGTAAGTTGTATTTGTCGAAAAATCCACTTTGTGCCGAATGTGAGCGGAATGGACGACTTACTCCTGCGACCGAAACTTACCATGTCAAGCCGCTTTCTGCGGGCGGGACTCATGCTGAGTCGAATTTGATGGGACTGTGTAAAAGTTGTCATTCGAAGTTGCACGGCAGTGACTTGGCTTGAATTTCAATGCCTCTTCCTCCTCAATTTGAGGGGGAACGCTCACTTCTTCTTGCGTTTTTTCGACTTCGGCTTAACCGCAACTAACTCCTTAAGCGGCTTTCCTGCCTTGAACACAGGCACTCGTGCCGCAGGGATTTTAAGCGGTTTTAACGTCTGCGGATGAACGCCCTCTCGTGCTGCACGTTCACGGACTTCGAACGCTCCGAATCCGACGATTTTCACTGGCTCGCCTTCCGCAAGTGACTCGCTAATGCACTCTACGACTGCAGTTAAGAAGATTTCCGAGTCTTTCTTAGTCGCCCCTGTTTTCTCAGCGATTTTGGTGATTAAATCTGCTTTTACCATTGTACCCTCCTATTTTTCGGTTTGTTTTATTTGATTATATCATGATTTTTGGGATGTTGCAAGTGTTTTGTGAAAATTTATCCGAATACTTTAACAGTTGCTCCTTATATCTCAACAATTCCAATTAATTTTCGCAGGATTGGACTCATTCTCAACAGCTACCGCCTTCAAAGCCGCCTCCATTTTAGCACATTCCTCTGCGGCAATTAAGTCGTAGATTTCCACTGACTCAGCGATTCCCACACGGTCATATGCAATTGCCGCCACCCCATAAAATGCCAATCCGAGAGAATGTGTCGGAGTGTGAAAACACGCTGATGCTTGCCCACACGCTCTTGCGGCGGCTTGTGCGGCGGGATTACGGTCGAGTTCACGAGCGGCGGCATGGCATTCGTGCAATATAATTTTTTTGACTTCTGGGAGTTTTTTCTTGCCCTCAAACCAACCCCGACTCGCCGAAATTGCCATATGTGGTCGTTTATCATCGGGGCAGTGTTTCTCGAAAATCGGCAATATATGCTCTTCGCAATAATCCATGCACCAGTTTGCGATTGTTGCTTTGCTCTGCGTTTCGATTAATTGCATAAGCGATAAAATGTAAGGCGAGTCGGCTTTTCCGAGCATTTTACGTAGTTTTTGATTTGTCATAGGTCTCCTTTCAATCGGCGGTAATTTCGTGCATAAGAACATCATACCACAAATAATGAGTTTTGTCAACAAAAACTTTAGATTGAGTTTTAGTCCTTTACTGTTCTTTAATGAAGTCGGTTTTTCTTGTGAATAGGACAAATTGTCGCTCTCATATAATTGTTGTGAAACGAATAATTGCGGGAGGACGACATGAATTCTGTGAAAACATTTACCTACAAAGATAACGAAGTGCGAATGATTGAAATTGACGGCGAGCCGTGGTGGATTTTGTCGGATGTATGCAATGTTCTGAGTTTAACAAATCCGTCTAAAGTCGCTCTACGACTGGATGAAGACGAACGGTCTAAGTTTGACTTAGGGCGGTCTGACGAGACTGGTGGCGGAGGCGAGGCTAACATTATTAATGAAAGCGGCTTGTACAGCGTGATTCTGCGTTCCGACAAGCCGAGTGCTAAATCATTTCGCCGTTGGATTACGCACGATATTTTACCTTCGATTCGCCGTCACGGATTGTACATAAAAGACGAGTTGTTATTGCAAGCGATACAGGAACTCCGTGAAGTGAAATCTGCACTGAATATTCAACAACAGCAAATCGCTGAAATGTCCTCCAAGAGCGGGTATTACGATGTTATTCTGAACACGAAAAACACCATTTCTGTATCGGCAATTGCCAAGGATTACGGCAAATCTGCAACGTGGCTGAACAAGAAACTTCACGAGTTTGGAGTGCAGTTTAAGCAGGACGGGATGTGGCTTTTGTATCAGAAATATGCCGAGAAAGGTTACACGAGTACGAGGACACACGGGATTCTCGGTTCGAACGGAGAACTGCGTTCAAAAATGCACACTTATTTTACTCAAAAAGGGCGTTTGTTTATTTATGAATTGTTGAAGTCTAATGGAATTTTACCGCTAATCGAGCGGGAAATTGACGATGATGAACAACTATCGCTGTGTGAAGAATTATGAAACGGATTTACATATGCTCGCAATATGCGGGTGATATTGAAACTAACGTCAAGAACGCTCGCCGTTACTGTCAATTCGTGGCTGAGTGCGGGTTTAATCCGATTGCATCGCATTTATTATACCCGCAGTTTCTTGATGATAATTCACCACAAGAACGACAGTTAGGATTGGAGTTGGGGCTTGATTTGTTGCGGGTTTGCGATGAGTTGTGGTGCTTTGGTGAGCGAATCAGCAACGGCATGAAAGACGAAATTGCAAAGGCGAATGAGTGGGGGATTGTGGTGCGGTATTCCGAAGATAAAATGGCAATCATCGATTGAATTAATCTCCATTTACTCCATTAAGTTATGCCCTGCCAAATCCGCATAGGGACTTGACTTAAAGCCTTTTCAAAGGTATAATGAAAGGGCGGAAACAAACGATTTTTCTTTCCCGTGGAATAGGACAAACTCTCCTTTGAATATAATGGTACGAGTCATAATTTTAGGAGATTTGTCATGCAAAATATCGTGCCTGTTCTTTCAAGAACACGGGACGTGAAAATCGGAGAAGTTACATATATCGTCACATCGCATTTTAAGGAAAACGGGCGTGAAACCGCCGAACAAAAACTTGAGCGATATGTGCAAAATCGCATTGAAGATGAATTAAAAATCAGAATAAATTTATAAACGGGAGATACTCTCAAATGGCTGTACAATCAGCAAAAATCACTGCTTTATATTGTCGATTAAGTGTCGATGACAAAGCAGACGGCGAGTCAAATAGCATAAAAAATCAGAAAGAAATTCTTGCAAAATATGCCTCCGATAACGGGTTTAAAAACACCAAATTCTACGTCGATGACGGAACTTCGGGGACTGTGTTTAACAGACCCGGTCTGAACGCAATGGTTGAGGATGTCAACGCCGATAAAGTCGGAGTTGTCGTCATAAAAGACCAGTCGAGAATCGGCAGAGATGTGCTTGAGGTCGGGCTTTTAAAGCGACAATTTGAACAACATAATGTGCGTTTTATAGCCGCTAACGATGGATTAGATAGTGCAAATGGATTCGACATGATGTCGCTTTTTCGTGATGTTTTCAATGAGTTTTTTGTTGCCGACACATCGAAAAAAATAAGGGCGGTAAAACGTGCAAAAGCCCTTCAAGGCAAGGCTGTAGGCAAACTTCCGTATGGTTATCGAATCGATGACAGCGGGGATACAAGCAAGTGGATTCCGTGCGAAAAAACCGCTCCAATTGTGCAAGAAGTTTTCCAATTATATGTCAGAGGAATGTGCATTGCGGAAATTTGTCGAAGTCTTACTGAACGCAATATTCCCGTCCCCGAAAGCCATAAAAGTGAGAAAAATATTGCAGGGCAATGGTGTTTTTCTACTATTTGGGTAATGGTCGAAAACCCAGTCTACATCGGACGTTACACCAGTCATAAAATAACGACTGTTTCGTATAAAAATAAAAAACGTGTGTTGCAACCCGAGGAGGATTGGATTGTGATTGAAAATCACCATCCACCACTCGTTGATATGGAAACTTTCGAAATTGCACAGCGAATCAGAGGCGGTCGAAAACGGTACACAAAACTCGGCGAAAGGTCGATTCTAAACGGATTAGTTTACTGTTATGATTGCGGGAGTACGCTCTCTTATTGCAAGCAGGGTGCGAATGGAGACGTACCTAATTTTATCTGCAAAAAGTACCGAAAAGCTGATATTTACAACAATCATAAATGCACTCGTCATGGGATTAGAGTTGCAGATTTAGAAAAAACGGTGCTTGGGGAAATCCAAGACACCGTTAGTTTTGCTTTGGAACACGAGAAGAAATTTGCGGCTCGGGTGCATAAATCTGCAAATGCAAACACGGAAAAGCTCATCAAAAGTAAAACTATCGAGTGTGCAAAATCTGAAAAACGCATTGCAGAACTCGACAATATTATGCGGAATATTTACGAAGACCACCTCATAGGAAAATTGTCTGAAAAGCGGTTTACGACTATGCTTGAGGGCTACGAGACCGAGCAGTCGGGGCTTACCGATAAAGTTGAAACGCTCCGTGCGGAGTTGCGGGAACCGGAGGCTACAACTGCTAATTTGGAAAGTTTCATGAAAATGGTGCGGCAGTATGGCGTGATTGAGGAGCTTTCGGAGGAGACTGCACGAGCGTTCATCGAGCGGGTGGTGGTTCACGGGGCGGTCTTCGCAACGGGGACAAAACGTAAAAAAGTCAGTCAGGAAATCGAGATTTATTTTACTTATATCGGGCGGTTTGAGCAGGAATAATCGGCGTTTGCGGGAGTGCATTCGCCGATTATTTTTGTTATGGGTTTTGTTGGGAACGTCCCTTATTTGCGGTAATATCTTTTGCGTAGTATTCGTTTATAACCGAGCGAAACCCCATAATTTCGTTGTCACCCTTGGCACTATCGATGCAGTCGTTGACCGCTATAAATCGCACCTGATTTTCCGGGAAGAAAATCTCCGTGTAGTAGGCCACAAGCGCATTATTACGCCCTAACCGGCTGAGGTCTTTACAGATAATCGTCCCGACCTTATTGCCCTCAATGTCGCCAATCATGCGCTGAAATTCTGCCCTCTCGAAGGTTGTCCCTGAGATTCCATCATC
>WRLX01000114.1 GCA_009777415.1 Oscillospiraceae bacterium | reverse complement strand
TTCCCTACCCGGAATATACCGTTGAAGTCCCGCAAATATCGCAAAACCTCGCATCGTCCGGGTAAATGAACTTAGTCTTGTGATAATCACAATCGACG
Organism: Oscillospiraceae bacterium; assembly: GCA_009777415.1. Taxonomy (GTDB): domain Bacteria; phylum Bacillota; class Clostridia; order Oscillospirales; family Ruminococcaceae; genus Ruminiclostridium_E. The sequence continues at coordinate 5,203 of WRLX01000114.1, read as the reverse complement.
TTTGTACAAATGTTAATGTGCGGCGCATCCGCTTTATCGGGCAGGCCGCCTCCGCACCCCAAACAAAATTTCGACTCTTCTCTGTAGGACTGTTTTCCGCAATTTGTGCAAGTTTTCATCTCTTCTCCAATCTTATAATTCTCTCGAACTATACGTCTTATTCCGCTTTACAAATTCATCATAACATATTTTTATTCGTTTGTCAATCATTTACTTGATTTTTTTTGAATAATAATATATAATAGTTAAACAAGTGGGATTTTTCCCCGCAGATTAGGCAGATTAGAAGGAATTATATGTTTATTGAAATTAACGGCATAAAAGTCAATTACACCGAGTCGGGGGGCGGCGAAACCCTGCTTTTGTTGCACGGTTGGGGCTGTAATGAGTCGGTATACCGCGGAGTAACCCAAAATCTCGCCAAACGCTTCCGGGTAATCCTGCCCGAGCTCCCCGGATTCGGCAAGAGCGGCGAACCGAGTACTGCATGGGGAGTCTCCGACTATGCCGAATTTGTGCTTGACTTCTGCGGCGTACTCGGCTTAAAACCCAATGCGGTATTTGCACACAGCCTCGGATGCAGAATAGCAATCAAATTGCTCGCACAAAACCGACTAACTCCGTCAAAGGTTATTTTCACAGGCGCGGCGGGAATTAAACCAAAGCGGACAGCCGCCCAAAAACTGAGGACACAGGTTTTTAAAGCAAAAAAGCTGTTTTTGAAGCCGTTTCCCGAAGCTCTCGAAAAAATGCGAAAAAAATACGGTTCTGCCGATTACCGTGATGCAAGCCCGATAATGCGCTCAACGCTCGTCAAAATTGTCAATGAAGACTTAACTGAACTGCTTTCGCAGATTAATCGGGACATTTTGCTGATTTGGGGCGAAAATGACGACTCAACCCCTCTCGCAGACGGTAAAACAATGGAACAACTGCTCCAAAACGCGGGGTTGGCGGTAATCAAAAATGCAGGGCATTACGCATTTTTGGAACAACCCGAACTGTTCATGAAAATTCTCGATTCTTATACTTCGCAAGCATAGAAAGGAATGGTGTAAAAATGTTTGAAATACTGAGGTTTATTGCGCGTTTTGACGTTTATATAATAACTTTTCTGACAACTCTGTTATGGTTCTCCGTCTTTGAAGCGTCAATGCATATGCTCCAGCTAAACTCGTACAGGAACGCCACTCATCTGAAATGGCTCGGCAAAAATATACACAAAATTTATTTCGGGAGCAAGAGCGAACCGAAAAAACCGCTTGTGTACACTCACCGTGTAATCCGCATGACCATAACGGCTCTGATTGTCTATTTGATAGTCGGGGCAGTGTTGGTGTCGGCAAAACTTCATTTGACAATGCCGATTTTCATTTTGTTCGCTCCGTTGTTCCCAATTCTCGCCAATGTAATCAACGCGCCGATAGAAAAACTGAACAACAACCGCTATATTAAAGAAGCGAAGCGGATTATTAACTCAGCAAACGAAAACGGCTTAATCACAATAGGCATTACGGGCAGTTACGGAAAAACCTCCACAAAATACTATCTGCACAAGCTGCTGTCGGCAAAATACAATGTGCTTATGACCCCCGAAAGCTATAATACAACACTTGGGGTAGTCAAAACAATCCGTAATCAACTTCGCCCTACGCACGAGATTTTCATCTGCGAAATGGGGATGAAGTGGAAAGGCGATATAGCCGAGATTTGCGCTATTGTAAAGCCAAAACACGCAATGATTACCTCTATAGGGGCGCAACACCTCGAATCAATGAAAACAATCGAGAATATAACCGAAGAAAAATTTTCGATTACCGACTCTGTTACGAGCGGAAAAATTTTCCTCAATTATGATAATGAATACATTCGCGACAACGCCGGAAACAGAGTCAAAAATGCCGAAAACATAATAAGCTACGGCATTTCTCATTCTCAAGTCAAATACGAAGCAAGCGGCATTTCAGTCTCGGAAAAAGGGACAAAATTCACCGTTTATGCGGCGGGCGGCGAATCCGAAACCTTTGAAACATCGCTGATAGGCTCGCACAATGTCCAAAACATAGTAGGTGCGATTGCGGCGGCACACTCTCTCGGTGTCCCCCTCAAAGAGCTTATACTGCCCGTCAAACGCCTTGAATGCGCACCGCACAGACTGCAAATCAAATCCGCGGGGAATACCACAATAATCGATGATTCATTTAATTCCAATCCGGCGGGTGCGAAAGCCGCACTTGACGCGCTTAAAATATTCGACGGCGTTAAAATACTGATAACGCCCGGAATGGTTGAGTTAGGCGCGGAATCTCACGCGCTTAACAAGACTTTCGGGGAACAATCCGCATCTTCCTGCGATTATGCCCTGCTAATCGGCAAAAAACAAGCACCTCCTATTAAAGAGGGGTTGATTGCAAAAGGGTTTAACTCGGAAAAAATCCATATCTTTGACTCATTCAACGAGGGCATGGAATTTGCGGGTACTTTAGCGCAAAATCAAAAGAAAGTCATACTAATCGAAAACGATTTACCTGATAATTACTAAGAACCTGTCTTCATAAGCAAACGCACTGCTAAATCGGCGGATTTTCCGCCATACTGCGTTAATTTTTCCTCAAATATCAACGGATATTATCGTCAAAATTGCCTTGTCTGACGAAAAATATCGCTTACTTTATCAGCACGTTGCTTATGAAGACAGGTTCTAATTTTTCAGATAAGGCATTCACGTTCAGAAGGGGCATGGGTAAAAGTTTGAAAATAAATCTACGTAAATGGGAAAACGAATTTTTATGGCACGTTTGTGCAGAAGGGGCATGGGTAAAAGTTTGAAAATAAATCTACGTAAACGGGGAAAACGAAACTCCCAACGGGAATCACGTTCAGAAAGGGCATGGGTAAAAATATGAAGGTTACAGTGGGGTTGTTTTTCGGGGGGAAATCCACCGAGCATGAAGTGTCGATTATCACGGGGTTGCAGGCATATTCGGCGATTGACAAAAACAAATACAATGTCGTGCCAATCTATGTTACAAAAGAAAACTCGTTTTATATCGGCGAAAAAATAGGCAAGATTGAGGAATACTCCGACATTACGACACTTTTGAAAAAAAGCAGTCAAGTTGCCGTTATGAACGTAGCGGGAAGGGTCGGGCTGTATACGCTCACTGCGAAAAAAATCGACATGAAAAAACCCGCCGCAATACTTGATTGCGCACTCCCCGCCGTCCACGGGACTAACGTGGAAGACGGCGCATTACAGGGATTCTTTGAAACAATAGGTTTGCCCTATGCAGGGTGCGGGGTTTTAAGCTCGGCAATCGGCATGGATAAAGCTGTAACAAAAGCAGTGCTGAGACAGCCTCAATTCAATGTCCAGGTACTTGACTGTGTAGAGTTCTTCGCAGAACAGTTTATAAAGGATAAAAATGCGGTAATCGCTCAAATTACCGAAAAGCTGAGGTTTCCTGTTATAATCAAACCGGTCAACCTCGGCTCAAGCATTGGAATCAAGATTGCGAAAAATAAAGAGGAGCTTGTCGGAGCGGTTGAACACGCACTTCTCTTTGCTGAGCGTGTCATCGCAGAAGCGGCAATAACTAATTTAAAGGAAATCAATTGCGCGGTTATCGGCGACAAAGACTCGGCACAGGCAAGCGAATGCGAAGAACCCGTCTCAACAGGAGGTATACTCGACTTTAATGATAAATACAGCGGTTCAAAAGGCAAAAGCACGGGAATGGCATCGCTTAAACGGAAAATCCCCGCCGATATAAGCGATTCACTCAGGGAGGAAATACGAACCCTCGCCGTAAAAGCATTCAAAGCATTGGGGTGCAGCGGAGTCGCAAGGGTTGACTTTCTGATTGATTTAGACAATTCGGGAGATAAAAATACAGATAATAAAAACGGGGTGTGGTTCAACGAAATTAACACAATACCGGGGAGTCTTGCATTTTATTTGTGGGAGCCGGCGGGAATATCCTACCCTGCCCTGCTTGACAAAATGATTGCACTCGCACTCAAACGCGAGCGTGAAAAAGCCAACCTCAGCTTTAGCTTTGAAAGCAATATTCTGTCCGGCTTTAAAGGCGGCAAATTCGGAAGCAAAGGCGGTTAATTTCCGTGGAGGTCTAATTTTGATTTTACAAGAATTTTTGATTACCAAAAACGATTCGGGGCAAACCTTGTCGCGGTTTTTAACTAAGCAGGGGTTGACAATCGGTATTATAAGAAAAGCATTGCGCAAAAAAGACATAAAAGTAAGCGGTAAACGCGGGGAAGCCGACTATAACCTGATTGAGGGCGATATTGTAAAAATATATTTGAGTAGCCCTCCTCCCGCTAAAGAAGCTAAGGCAACCAAGTTTCACGGCGTTCCGTCTACCCTCAACATTATATACGAAGACGAAAACATTCTCCTCGCCGACAAACCTCCCGGTTTGCTCTGCCATGAGGACAGTTCCGGCAATCAAGACACACTCATCAATCGAATAAAAGCCTATTTATATAAAAAAGGCGAGTTTACTCCCGCAAGTGAAGCCCCTTCCTCTTTATTATCCCCTAACTCGGCATTTGAACCGTCGTTATGCAATCGCATTGACCGCAATACGGGCGGAATTGTCATTGCCGCCAAAAACGCCGAGTCCCTCCGTATTATAAACGAAAAAATCAAGCATCGCCAAATTACGAAGCTTTATTTATGTATTCTGACAAAGACGCCTAAAGCGAAAGAAGCAACGCTTACCGCATTCCTCGAAAAAGACGAGAATACAAACACAGTGAAAATCACCGATAAAAAAACAAGCTCGAATAAGACTATTGTAACCAAATACAGGGTTGTCGGCGAAAAAGGCGGATTGGCTTTGGCGGAAGTCAACCTATTAACAGGGAGGACTCATCAGATACGCGCGCATATGGCATACATCGGCTGCCCGTTGCTCGGCGATGGAAAATACGGCAAAAACAGCGTTAATAAACAATACGGATTTAATAAACAAGCGTTGTACAGCTATAAATTGGTATTTAATGCCACAGATGAGGAGAACTGCCTCGACTATCTGAGCGGGAAACAATTTGAGGTAAGCGATATTTGGTTCTTATAGTCGATTAACTTAAGAATCACTAAATCTTTGCGGAAAATTTTCCGCCATACTGCGTTGAATTTTGCTTAAATATCAGCGGATATTCGCACAAAATTCGCCTT
>WRLX01000113.1 GCA_009777415.1 Oscillospiraceae bacterium | reverse complement strand
CACCCCACCGCCTCGCTTTCCTGTGCCTGTTTTTAGTTTGAAAAAAATTTTTAATTATTTTTCAAAAAGGGGTTGACTTTTATTGGCGGGTTTCGATATTTAGTTTTTTTTGAAAAGTAGTCCCGAATTCGAGAACCTATATAATAGTATATCACATTTGGGTTAGACTGTCAAGAAAAACTTTTATGTAATCGCGATTATGCGATTTATGCTTGAAACAGCCGACTCGATGTGCTTACGGAATCGGAGGAATAAATGTATGAAAAATACAAATCTCGTCGGGGAAAATAGCGTGCGAATCGGTAACACGACCTTTGTTGTCCGTTCGCATTTCACCCACACAACCGGAGAATCAGCGGAACAACTGATTCTGAAACTCATGGAATCGAAAATCCAAAATAAACAAAACGAAAGAGAGGAACAAATCGCATGAAAAAATTCAACAACACTATTATTATAGGAATCGACCACGGTTACGGTAATATCAAAACCGCTTCAACGATTACACCGACGGGAATCACTGCCTATGACAGTGAGCCGACATTCGCGGGAAAGATTCTCGTTTATGACGGAATCCACTACCGAATCGGCGAGGGTCACAAGGCTTTTGTAAGTTCAAAGGTCGTGGATTCCGATTTTTACGTTCTCACGCTTATGGCAATCGCGCGGGAGTTGAATCAGCACGGAATCACCGAAGCGGACGTTCATATCGCCGCAGGACTTCCGCTGACTTGGGTGAAATCACAGCGTGAGGAATTTCGGAAATATCTCTTACAGAGAGAGTTTGCGGAGTTCGTTTTTAACGGCAGGGAATACAAAATCAACTTTGTCGGGTGCAGTGTCTATCCGCAGGGTTATCCGGCGATTATCGGTCAACTTGACGAGATGAACGGCGTAAATATGCTTGCAGATATCGGAAACGGCACGATGAATGTGATGTATATCAACAATCGTAAACCCGTTGAAAGCAAGTGTTGGACTGAAAAAGTCGGGGTGAATCAATGTGTAATCACCGCGCAAAATGCCGTTATGGACTCCACCGGAGCGAAGATTGACGGTACGGTTATTGAGAATGTTATTCGCAAAGGCACTGCCGATATTAGCGTGAAATATCTCGATTGTATCGTGGGAGTTTGCAAGAAATATGCCGCCGAACTTTTTGAAACGCTCCGCAAATACGAGTACAATCCCGACTTGATGAAGTTGTTCGTTGTCGGCGGTGGTGGGTGTATGATTAAACATTTCGCTGATTATGACAAGAACCGTGTAGTTATAATCGATGACATTTGTGCGACGGCGAAAGGCTATGAGCAAATTGCATTTTCGGCGTTGCGGAAAGAGGTAAGTGGTGGCTGTTAACAAAAAGAGCGTAACCGTCAGATTTTATCTTGACAAACCATTTCACCGAAAAGCGTATAATTGTCTAAAAAGTCAAACGGAATTTTCAACTGTCAGCGCGGCGATTATTACAGCGGTGATTGACTATTTCGACAATCAAGAGCGCGAAAATAGGCTTGTCGAGAAAATCAAATCTGCATTGACAGGGGTCACTGTTTTAGGGAGTCCTTCTATCGCTGAAATCGCCGAATCCGAAGCAGAACAATTCGACGACATTGACTTCGATTTTTGTGGAAGTTGACAGCAAAAATCGAGAAAATGCAATCACATTCTAAACAAAAATAACGCATAGATTTTCGTGACGGCAAATCAATTATTATTGCAGTCATTATAACAGAAAAATCTCGATTTGTCAACATTGATTTTATAACGACATCAAAATAACCGATATTGCCGTCACGCTCTCTTTCCATTACGGCTCGTGAAGAATTACCGAGTTTCCACTCGCTAAATTTTCACCACGCCGCATATTAATCACGAAAATCAGCCCTTATTACAGCCTGCTTTTCGTGATATGCAGGTAGTGCCAACGTCTATACACGCTACGCTTTTGTATAGACTTTTGGCTAACCTGTTCAGGGGGACACCCCCTAAAAACCCACGTTCGCCGCCTATCGGCGGTTGCGGCTTCGCCGCATTACTACACAAGGAGGTGCGACTTATGAACCGCACTCGCAAGAATCAATTCTCATTACGCCTGTCCGATGAAGAACATGCATTATTCTCAATCAAGCAACGTGAATCGGGATTGAGCAAGACTGATTTTCTCGTTGAAATGTTAAGGGACACTTCTATAAAGGTATACCGATTTAACGAGGCGATTAACCCACTGTATCGGAAGTTACAGAAAATTGGTGTCAATCTAAATCAAATCGCCGTCACTGCTAATAGCGGATTTTTCCCCGAAGCTGAACGCTATGTTTTCCAAATGCAGAGCGAGTATTCGGCTGTAATGGAATCGCTGAAAGCGTTCTTGGAAAACCCGCCAACGGAAGCAAAGTTAGTCAAAATTAATGAGGTGGTGTGATGGCTTTCGGAAATGTGAAAGTGAATTACGCGCTGTGTAAATCGGTGGGTTCGTTGAAGAATTCTGTCGATTATATGCTCGGAAAACAGAAGTCGCAAATCAAATCGGGAGTGGTGAAAACTGCTCCCGATTTGTATTCCGCGCTTGGGTGCAATCGTGATAATTTCGCAAATTCGATTTTAGTCACACGTAAATTGAACGGGAAAAGTTATTCAAGGTTGAAAGGAAATGATGTGTTGGCTCACAAATTGTCGATTTCGTTCCACCCGGACGATAACGGCAAAGTCAATCACAGACTTGCTTTTCAGATTGCACAACAATTCGCCGAAGAGTTCGGCGAGAAGAAAGGTCACGAAGTTTTGTTCGCGGTTCACACCGACACGAAACACATTCACGCTCATTTCATAATCAGCAATTGTAATATTAACACAGGCAAATCGTACCGCCGGAACAAGAAAAGTCTGTACGAAATGTCGGAGTTTTTCGGTCAACAATGCCTCGAAAATGGCTTGACTAATTCGGTGAGGGACAGCTTTTATACACACGATTCGGAAACTCAAAAAGTTCGTGAAACCTTGCCTGAAAAAGAAATGAAGAAGCGTGGCGCAGAGACTTTTAAAGACGAATTACGTGACGTGATTCTACAAGAAATCGAGTCCCCGACTAACCGAACATTCGATGATGTAATCAGAGCGTTACAGCAAAACTGGAATGTCGAAACTCGTGTTGCGGGGAATACAGTTTCGTATAGACACCCCGAATATCGAGACAAGAATAACAACCTTGTTTCCGTGAGAGGGAGCAAGTTGGGTGAATTATTCACCCGGAAAGGAATCGAAGATGGCATTGCAAAGAAACGAAAACGTCAACAGCAACAAACCCACTCCACAACAGGAATTGAGGCGGTTGTGGGAGCAAGCCGCAATGATGAGAGAGCAGGACAGACGGGAATCGGAGGACAAGTTTCAGGTGACTTTGCTCTTTGCGACGGTGGAGCAAATGCACAAAGTCTTGAACGATTTTATGAGCGATACCGCAAACCAATTGAAAACGTTGGAACAACAGCAGATGAAAACAATAAATATGCAAAACGTGTACGCAACAAAGGTGCGCGATGATGGTATGAAAATCGTGAACGATTGTTACAACAGTATTGCACGCTCTCAAGACGAGCGGTTCGAGAAGATTTTTACCGACCTCGAAACCGAAACACGGCGGTTGTCGCAAAAAATCGAAGTCACCAACAAAAAAATCTGGACTGCGATTGACAAGGCAAGCGATGTTTCCGATAAGATGATTAAGTCGAGAAAAATACGTGACTTAATGTTTTATGCGGCTCCTGTAGCGGTCGTGTTGGATTTACTTTTCAGATTATATCAGCATTTTATAGGGGCATAAAGGTAACACGAATCGAGCCGTATCTTTGATTTGAAACGAATCAAAATTTAAACATGACAGCGGAAAATATTTTGTCAAAACTCTTTACAAGCACTCGAAAGTATGCTATAATAGTTTTACACAAAGTTTTAATTTCCGCTGTTTGGAAAGGATGAAAATGTTAAAACAGCAGGATAAGCCTAATGGGTGTGCCAACCCGACAGGCAAAACCACTGCATTGTATTGCAGATTAAGTCAGGAAGACCGCTTCGGAAATGGCGATTCTTCCAGTATTCAAACGCAAAAGGCGATGCTTTCACAGTACGCCAAAGACAACAATCTCGGCAACATTTCTTTCTATATCGATGATGGAGCGAGTGGCACAACTTTTGAGCGTGAAAATTTCCAACGTATGATTAGCGATATGGAGGACGGCAAAATCGCTTGTATAGTGACAAAAGATTTGTCGAGATTAGGTCGAAATTATCTCGAAGCGGGGCGGTATCGTGAGTTATTTTCAGAGTACGGAGTTCGCTATATCGCAATGAGCGACGGTTACGACAGTTTCAGCGACGACGGCGGCGATATTGCAACCCCGATTAAGGAAATCATTCACGAATTTTATGCGAGGGATTGCAGTCGAAAAGTCAAGTCAGCGTACCGAACAAAAGCGAAGAACGGCGGCGTTATATCGGGGATTCCGCCCTACGGCTACATGAGGGTTGAAGGCGTGAAAAACAAGCTTCAACCCGACCCCGAAACTGCGCCAATCGTCAAGCGAATGTTCCAAATGGCACTTGAAGGCAAGACCTACAGCCAAATCGCAGTAACTTTGAAAAATGAAAATGTGCTAAATCCGAAAGCCTATCTCGGTATCAGCGGGAGGCGCAGAAGTAACGGTGAAGTCTACGATTTCAACGTGAAACACCCTTACGTTTGGGGGCACTACGGTGCAGTCGATACTGCTGAATCCCATTTATACGGGGAAAATCGTGTGTATGAAACCTGCGAATAAGTCGTTCAAGGACAAGAAGAAAATTGTTCGACCGCAAGAAGACTGGATTATTACCGAAAATGCACACGAACCTCTTGTCAGCCAATCGGATTTTGATTCAGTCAGGGAGCGGGTTACAAGCAAGCAACGTCCGTTCGCACTCAATGAAATGAACATTTTTCGTGGATTGATTTTTTGCAGTGATTGTAATCGCAGACTTTCGTTTCAATCGAAAAAATGTGCCTTATTTCGTTGCCAATCCAACCAACGGTACGGCAAAGATTTCTGTTCGGGACACAGCATCACGTTGGAAAATCTAACCGCAATCGTTTTGAGTGATATTCAAAAACACTCGACTTTGGCGGCGAAAAATTCCACAAAATACGCCGAATATTTGTTGAACATTTCCGCGAAAAAGCAAGACGGCAAGCGGACTTCGCTGAAAAAAGAAGCCGAGAAATGCAGACGGCGGTTAGACGAAATCGACACGCTGATTTTGAAGCTTTATGAAG
>WRLX01000112.1 GCA_009777415.1 Oscillospiraceae bacterium | reverse complement strand
GGCGAGAATGAGTGGACATTGCCTGTTGTGGTGGTTAGGGCGAGGAGTACGGTTGTGATTAGCGGCGGGAAACGGGACAGGATTGGTGATTTGACGGGGGTTGATGAACTCTATTTTAAACAAAAAGCATAATAAATCGAAAAAAAGGAATACTAACCAAAAAATTAATATATAGGTGGTATTGCCTTATGAATCATAATATTAACCATAATACAAACAGACTTGCAAGCGAAAAATCGCCGTATTTGCACCAACACGCCAACAATCCCGTAGATTGGTTTCCATGGGGTGAGGAGGCGTTTGAAAAAGCGCGGAGGGAAGATAAACCTGTGTTTTTGTCGATTGGGTATTCTACTTGTCATTGGTGTCATGTAATGGAAAAAGAATCCTTCTGCGACAGCCACGTAGCCGAGTTGCTTAACACCCATTTTGTATCGGTAAAGGTTGACAGGGAGGAACGCCCGGACGTGGATTCGGTGTATATGTCAGTTTGTCAAGCGTTGACAGGTGCGGGCGGCTGGCCGCTCACGATTTTGACGACTCCGGAAAAGAAGCCGTTTTATGCGGGGACGTATCTCAGCCGTGAGGACATGGCGCGGCTTATTACCCGAATGAACAATATGTGGAGGGAATCGAGGCGCGATTTAATTGAAGCGGGAGAGGAAATCCAAAAGCATATTAACCGCAATTTGTCGGACGGGTTTACCGAGCCTGGAGCAAACCTCAAGAAGACTGCCGCACTTGACGGCGAGACAGTACTCAAAACATTAGAAATTTTTGCAGTATACTACGATGAAAAATACGGAGGATTCGGCACTGCGCCGAAATTCCCGTCCCCGCACAACCTCTTATTCCTTTTAGAGTACGACAGGCTTTCGGGGAGCGAAACGGCGCGTATGATGGTGAAATCGACCCTTGCCGCAATGTACCGCGGAGGAATTTTCGACCACATTGCAGGCGGATTCTCACGTTATTCAACGGATGATAAGTGGTTAGTTCCGCACTTTGAGAAGATGCTCTACGACAACGCACTTCTTGCATGGGTGTATCTTTATGCCTACGAGTTGTACGGGGAAAATTACTGTAAGACAGCCGCGCAGAAGATTTTCTCGTGGGCTTTTGCAGAATTGCAACACCCCGATGGCGCGTTTTACTGTGGGCAGGATGCGGACAGCGATGGAGTTGAGGGGAAATACTACCTCTTCCGCCATGACGAAATCGGGAATGTAATCGGGGAAGACAATGCCGAGCGTTACCGTAAATACTACGGCATGACAAAAAAAGGTAATTTCCATGAGGGCGGCGAAGGAGAAAACATTCTCAACCTCATTAAAAACCCCCATTTCAATCGTTTTGATGAAACAAGTGATTTTATCGATGAGTGCAACCGTGCAATGTACCGATACAGGCGAGAACGCGCTTGGCTGCACACCGATGACAAAGTGCTTACCGCGTGGAATTCGCTGATGATTGTTGCATTAGTTAAAGCGTATGAGGTACTCGGCGATGAATCGTATCTTGTCGCGGCTAAAAAAACAGAGAAGTTTATATCCGAAAATCTGTCATTTGCCGGGAGGCTGTATGTCAGATGGCGCGATGGTGAAGTACTCGGAAACGGCAAACTCGACGATTATGCGGGGTACTCGCTCGCGCTTCTGCACTTGTACAAGGCGACCGACAACCCCGAATACCTGAACAAAGCGATGCATTACGCCAATGTAATGGCGGAGCGGTTTTTCGATTACCGCTCGGACAATGCGGGCAATGGCGAAAATGGCGGGTTCTACCTTTACGCCGATGACGACGAGCAATTGATAAGCCGCCCGAAGGAAATCTACGATGGCGCAATGCCGAGCGGGAACTCAATGGCGTTTATGGTTCTCGATAAGCTCAGGGCATATTCCGGCGAGGCGAAATGGCACGAACTGTATAAAAAGCAAGCGCGCTTTATCGCCGCATACGCAGGGCATTACCCAACAGGGTGTGCATTCTCGCTGATAACAGTGCTGAACGAATCCGCCGGCAAAAGCTGCAAAGGCGGACGTTGCCGTGATGGTAAATGTGATTAGGACGGCTTCTAAGAGCCTGTTTAGATTCTCCGAAAATCCGCCGTGAGCGAGATTTTAAACAGGCTCTAAGCCGAGAGAAACTGCCGCTGATTTAAGTCGGCGGTTTCTTTTTGGAAAAAATTTTTTAAAACTATTGACAAAGCTGTTTTTTCTGTTATAATTGTAATTGTATGGCAAGCTTTGCCTGCAAAAAAATAAGAATAGGAGTGATTTTTTATGCCCGTTGGAACAAATCGTTCACCCGTTACGGTTATTATTTTATCAATCGTAACCTGCGGAATCTACAGCATCTATTGGCATTACGTCGTAGGGAAGGAGGTAAATGCCGCTCTCGGAAAAGAGGCAGTCAACCCAATGCTTGTACTCGTTTCGCTGATTTGCGCGCCGGTCTTGTTTTATTTCATCTACACACTTGACAAGGCGATGATTGAATTAGCAGAAGAGAAAGGGAAGCACTATTCTTCAAATTTCGCTTTGTGGATTGTCTGCGCATTACTTGCGGGAGTTGGGATTTACATCGAAATGATGCAAGTTCAAAGCACCTTGAATGACATTTGGGATGCAGCGGCATAAAAACTTACTTACAAGAGTTATATCAAAATCCGAGGGGAAAAAGCTACTGAAAATTCTGCCGTTCTTCGCCGTTTACATGGTGATTGCGCAGTTAATTACCCGCAGTACCTGTATTTTTAAGGTGAGCTTGGGTTTGCCCTGTCCCGGTTGCGGTCTTACGCGTGCATTTGGCGCGTTCTCCCGGTTGCAGTTGGGCGAGGCATTTTGGTGGCATCCCCTCTTTTGGTATATTCCTGTTATGTTGAGTGTTTTTGTGTTTAAGAGGTTGAAATACGGCAGGGAGGACACTCGGTGGTTTACCGTTTTTATGGTAGGCTCAATGGTGTTGCTCATTGCCGTTTTCGCTGTCAGGGCGGTAACGCGCTTCCCGCATACCGAGCCTTTTACTCTTAATGAGTACTCGTTTACCCTAAGGATTATTTACTTTGTGGTTGGTCTAATCAGAAAGGGAATTGGATAGAAGCTATGGAAAAATCGGTTTTTAATGCCAAACAAGTCAAGGACGAAATAATAGACTGGATTAAATCTTATTTTGATGCAACCGGGGGGGATGCCAAAGCTGTTATAGGAATCAGCGGGGGTAAGGACAGCGCAATCGCGGCGGCACTATGCGTTGAAGCAGTCGGTAAGGAACGGGTAATCGGTGTTTTAATGCCGCAAGGAGTCCAAAGCGACATTGACGTATCATATTCCGTCTGCAAGCACTTGGGGATTAGGCATCACGAAATCAACATCGGCGAAGCGGTTAATGCCCTGTATTCCCCAATACAGGCGGTTGGTCTTGAACTAAACGATATTGCGGTATTTAATACTCCCGCGCGTGTCAGAATGGCAACGCTTTATGCGGTATCGGGCATTGAAGGCGGACGGGTGGTAAATACTTGTAATTTAAGCGAAACATTTGTCGGGTGGGAGACTAAATACGGTGACTCGGCAGGGGATTTCAGTCCTATTTCCGACTTGACGGTTACCGAGGTAAAAGCAATCGGCTATGAGCTGGCTCTGCCTGCGGAATTTATTGAGAAAACGCCGATTGACGGACTCTGCGGGAAAACCGATGAAGATGGTCTCGGATTTTCTTACAATACGCTTGATAAGTATATTCGGGAGGGCATTTGTGATGACGAGCATTCTAAAAACAGAATCCTTGAGTTGCAGGTTCGAAGCGAGCATAAACGAAATCCGATACCCCAATTTAAATATACGGGAAGGTAGCGTTACTTTTATACGGGGAGAGAGCGGTTCGGGCAAATCAACGCTGTTAAAACTGTTTAACGGTATTGCCGTACCAACGAGCGGCACAATTCTTTACTGCGGGAGGAATATTCTCGATTACAATCCGCTTGCACTAAGGCGCGAGGTTTTGCTCGTAGCTCAATCGGCATATCTGTTTGACACCACTATCGAAAATAATTTCGGCGAATTTGGCGGTTACTTGGATTTAGAGTTGCAGGACAGGGAAGAGATACGGAAATATTTGCACATCTGCTGTGTCATGCTCCCTCTTGAAGCGGATTGCAGCGTTGCTTCCGGGGGTGAAAGGCAACGGATATTCATGGCGGTAAACCTTGCGCTTGCCTCAAAAATGTCGACAAAGATTCTGATGTTAGACGAGCCGACAAGCGCGCTTGATGTTGGTACAGCCGATACGCTGATAGAAAACATAAAGTCATACTGCAAACTTAACGGCATGACATTGATTGTAGTGTCGCATGACGGCGCAATTGCCGACAAATATGCCGATGTTGTATTGGGGTTGCACTCGCTATGAATGAAATAATCGCTTTGAATATAAAACAGTTCGCATTGATTTATTTTCTGCTTATTATCGTGCTTTTCATAATGAAAAGGTGCAAGATTGACAGGACTAAGCTGCTTATAGTCGCGAGTCTGAGAATGACGTTGCAACTTGTACTTGCGGGGCTTATTCTCACGTATATTTTTAACAATCCTCACCCGTTGTTCACGATTATGTACCTTATGCTGATGAACGGCTTTGCAATTTTTACGGTGCTTCAGCGAAACAAAGGGATTAACAGGCGATTCAAGCTGATTGCCTCCCTTTCGTTGAGCGCGTCGGGAATATGTGTCATCTGCTTTTTCATTATGGCGGTAGTCGGGGTGAGCATTTTTAACCCTCAATATACAATACCGATTAGCGGAATGATAATGGGCAACGCAATGACAGGGGTCAGCCTCGGGCTGAAATCGTTCAACGACAGCATTACCTCAAATAAGAACAGGATAAACGCACTTGTTAATATGGGGGTATCCCCAAAGCGGATACTAACGCCGTTTGTAAATCAGGCGATTGAAACCGCGCTTTTGCCGACACTAAATTCCATGCTCGGAATGGGAATCATCTCCCTACCCGGAATGATGACGGGGCAAATCCTTTCGGGAACAATGCCGATGACTGCCATTTTTTACCAAATTGCAATTGTTATTGCTATCAGCACTGTGACTTGTTTAGCTGTTTTCCTGTGCTTATTCTTAGGTTCGGCTACTTTGTATAACAAGCGGGAGCAATTTTTAATATAAAATAAAAAAAATTTTTATTATAATGTTATGATACAATAGAGGGGTAACACAAAAGAAACGATAGTCCAACTCGATATGATATAATGTTAATTATCAGAAAAACATTGTATCAAGGAGGACTATCGCTCAT
>WRLX01000111.1 GCA_009777415.1 Oscillospiraceae bacterium | reverse complement strand
TATCAGTCCGATGACAGTACACTGTTCATAGTGACGTTTTATAAGAGATTTATAATGTCGGTTATTTCATTTTTTGTCGGCGGATTGGTCATTGACATAATAACGGGTGCGTTATATCCCAACACGATTTTTTCGGTAGTAATGGCCCCGGCTTGCGCATTTATATCGCTCGCGGCAATGAACCTGAAACTAAAGAGCGATATGGATAAATGGCACTATTTGGCGGCGAACACAGACAAAGCGGCGAGTGGAGAGAGATACAAGTGCGAAATAACCGAGTGGGCTGTGAAAACCGAAGAGGGACACATAAACAGATACTTTCTGCTGTGCAAATACACGTACATAAGGGCGGCTCATCTTACCGATTACGGGGCTGTAAGAGAAAGCAGCGTTGAGCAAGGCATATTCAGAGTAGAAGTTCCGAACGTGCGTTTTAATCCCGAAAAAGAGGGAACGGTTGTTTGGATTTGCAAAGGAAATCATGTAAAATACCTGTCTGTGACGGGGTTGGGCAGGCATAAGAGTGCGCGGGTAATGCTCAGGACAAGAAAAAACACCTATGAGGAAAAAAGCGAAATGGAAGATTATTAGGAACAAGTTTGAAAAGCCGTGCAGAGTTCACGGGCAGGTTTAATGAAAGGAAGTAAGAAGTTGTTTTCATAGACAATCATCGTTTCTGTAATACGCCGCCTATGAAAACAACTTCTAAGCGTGAGACAGTCGCAATTTTTACCCATATCGGTACGCGGCAAATCACGCATCGTATGTTATGAAAAAGTGGACGGTTAAAACAATTGACAGTAAAGCCGCCGATGCCGAAACGATAAGTCCTGTTATAACGGGGTTGGGAACACTTGCCCAAAACGTCCTCGCTGTTCGAGGAATTGTCGATGTTGACTCCGCGCATGAGTTTTTTACGGCAGATAAGCTTTATGACCCATTTCTCTTAAAGGATATGCCAAAGGCAGTTGAGCTTATTAAGGATGCGTTGAGCGAGGGAACAAAAATTACCGTGTACGGCGATTATGACTGTGACGGAATAACCGCAACGGTTATGCTGTACAGCTATTTGACTGCGCTTGGTGGGGAGGTCGGTTGGTACATACCCTCCCGCGATGAGGGATACGGACTTAATGCCGTTGCAGTAGAGAAAATTATCGCCGACGGAACGGGATTAATCATAACGGTCGATAACGGAATCACCGCTTTTGAAGAGGCGAAGCTGATAAGCGAAAAAGGCACTTCGCTGATTATTACCGACCATCATACGCCGCCCGCAGAAGAAAATGAACTGCCGATAGCAGGCGCGATTATCAATCCTAAGCAAAAGGGGTGCAAATACCCGTTTAAAGAACTGGCGGGGTGCGGAGTTGTGCTGAAATTAATCGCCGCAATGGAAAGCTCGCTCGGCGGCGAGAGCATCGCCAACCTGTCTGTAATTGAACAGTACGGCGATATGGCGGCTATCGGTACAATTGCAGACATTGTACCGCTTAATGACGAGAACAGGCATATTGTCTCATTAGGTTTGCAAAGCATTGAATGCTCCGAAAACATAGGGCTTTACAGTCTTATGAAGGCGACGGGAATTTCAGAAACTTATAATATTGATTCAACCTCGATTGCTTTTATACTTTGTCCGAGGATTAATGCGGCGGGGCGGCTCGCTCATCCGGGGAAAGCCGTCGAATTGTTCCTTTGCGAGAATCACGAGTTGGCGGCGGCAAAGGCGGAAGAGTTAAACGCACTTAATCAACAACGCTGTGAGGAAGAACGCCGGATTATCGATGAAATTGAGGTGTATTTAGATGAAAATCCAACCGTTTTGAATGAGCGTGTCCTCGTTTTAATCGGCAACGATTGGCATCACGGGATAATCGGGATTATCTGTTCAAGAATGGTAACGAGATTCGGTAAACCATGCGCAATTGTCACAACAGACGGCGTTACCGGAAAAGGAAGTTTCAGGAGCGTAAAAGGATTCTCGGTGCATGAGGCTCTTTCATTTTGTAAAGATACGCTTATTAAATACGGCGGACATATCGGCGCGGGGGGATTTTCCGTTGAAGACAAGAACATCCCCGCTTTTAAGCAGGCTCTCTTTCAATATTCACGGCAAAAACACGACAGTATGCCGCCACCGGAGGTGATTGCCGACCTGTCACCCGGTGCAAGCGACATCACCATTGAAAACATAGAGCATTTAGAAGCGTTGCAGCCTTTCGGCGTGGGGAGCAGTGTACCTGTATTCTTTCTCCCTTGTTGCAAAATCAAGAACAAACGCCCTCTTAAAGAGGGGAAGTATATATCGTTTACGGCAGAGTATAGCGGAGGAGAATTTAAAGTGTTGGATTTTTCACGATGTTACAGTGATTTTTGGTACAAAATCGGCGACACTGTTGATTTAATGGTGAATTTCAGCATTAACGAATATAACGGAAGCAGGAATATAAGCGTTAAGCTTGTCGATATGCGACTGAGCGGGATTGATACGGCTGTTCAAGAGAAATATTTTGCCGCAAAAAGTGTTTACGAGAAAATCCTGAGAGGCGAGGAGGAGGATATTGACAAAAAGCTGTATCTGCGTATAATTCCGGGGAACGAAGAAATGAAAAAGGCATACAATATAATAAAAAATTCCTTTTGCCTTGACGAAGTTTCACAAAAAGCACTTGCGGCGGGGATTAACTATTGTATGTTGCGCGTGATTATCGATATTTTTCAAGAGGCGGGGATTGTTGAACATAATCCCGTTACAGGTGCGGTTAAAACAATAAAAACTGAAAAGAAAGCGGATTTGGAAAAATCCGTTTCGTTAATAAAATTGATTAAATTAAGTGAGGGGGGACTGTAATGAACATAACAACCTTTGATGCCTTGACAGAAAAAATACGCTCTTCCGGCAAAGACCTCGATATTGAAAAAATTACCGCTGCATACGAGTTGGCGAACTCGGCTCATCAAGGTCAAATGCGAAAGGGCGGCGGTCCGTACATTTCCCACCCGATCGCAGTCGCCTCAATCCTGTTGGATATTAACATGGACAGCGATACAATTTCTGCGGCTTTGTTGCATGATGTCGTTGAGGACACGGATGTCACCCTTGATGATTTGCGCAGGCAATTCGGCGAGACTGTTGCGCTGTTGGTTGACGGAGTTACAAAAATCAGGATGGTTAATTTGAAGCACCCCGATAATCAAGAAGGCGAAAAGCTGATAATATCAAGCAAGGAAGAGTTAAAAAACGAGGGAATCCGCAAAATTCTGGTCGCAATGTCGAAGGATTTCCGCGTAATTATTTTAAAACTCGCAGACAGGCTTCATAATATGAGAACTTTAGAATCCCTATCACAAGAAAAGCGCAAAAAAATCGCCCATGAATCAATGTCATTTTACGCGCCGTTGGCACACCGGTTGGGAATTGCGCATTTTAAAGACGAGATGGAAAACCTGTCATTGCTTTATCTTGATGAGTTCGCCTATAAAGAGATTGAGAACAGCTTGGAGCATCATCGCGAATGGCGGGAGGGTTTTATTCAAAAAATCGCGGGCAAAATAAAAGACAGGCTTTCCGACATGATTCCGCAGCCTGTAATTGAATCGCGCGTTAAGGGGATTTACAGCCTTTATAAGAAAATGTATACTACAGGCAAAAACTTGGATGAGATTTATGACGTTTATGCTTTTCGTATAATTGTTAATTCGAATTCGACCGTTGACTGTTACAATGTGCTTGGGGTAATCCACGAAATGTTTACTCCGATTTCCGGGCGCTTTAAGGATTATATAGCCACGCCTAAGAAAAACGGCTACCAATCCTTGCACACTACTGTTTTAGGAAAGGATAAGCAGCATTTTGAGGTGCAAATCCGCACTAAAGAAATGCACAGCACCGCGCGTTACGGAGTTGCCGCCCATTGGCAATATAAATTGGGGCTTAACTCAAAAAATGCACTCGAAACAAAGTTTGAATTTCTAAGACTGCTGTTGGAACAGCAACAGCAGTCTGAAGATGTTGACTTTTTGGCGAATGCCGTTAAAACCGATTTATCACCCGAGGAAGTTTATGTATTCACACCCAAAGGCGATGTTAAGGGACTCATGAAAGGCTCAACAGTCGTTGACTTTGCATATTCGATTCACACCGATGTCGGAAACAAAATGAAAGGGGCGAAAATCCACGGCAAATTAGTCAATTTTGAGCGGGTTTTGGAGACGGGCGATGTTGTTGAGATTCAAACATCTTCAGCCGAGAACTACGGCCCTAATCGCTCATGGCTCGCTTACGCGAAAACAAATGAAGCGAGAAATAAAATCAGCCGTTGGCTTAAAAGGGAGCGTAATGACGAAAATATACAGTCCGGGCGAGCGTATGTCGAAAGTATATTAAGGCGTGAAGGTGTCTTAACGCGCAAAAATGTTGATGAGATAAGAAGTGCTTTAAACGAGCTTGTAAAAAGCCGAAATTTTAACAGCCGTGAGGATTTTTACGCGGCAATCGGCTATGGGGGGCTACCTACCGAAAAAGCGTCATTGTGGATTAGAGACGCATTTAAGGAAAAAATAAAGCCACGACAAATTAACCCGGAGGAACAAATTTCTCAAAACAGGGAGAAACTGCAATCTGTCGGCGTTACAGTTGAGGGGGTTGAAAATTGCCGAACCAAATTTGCAAATTGTTGCAATCCGTTGCCCGGAGATGAAATAATAGGATTTGTCACACGCGGCTACGGCGTTTCGGTCCACAAGAAAGAATGCGACAATATTCTCAAGCGTATGCTGTCGGACGATGGAGACAGACTGATTAGTGTAAGCTGGCCTGAAAACTCCCGCGATACCTATACTACAGTGATTGACGTAATCGCCGATGAACGAAACGAACTGCTGGCGGAAATAAGTGCGACAATCACCAAGGGGCTTAGTATTCGTATTATAAGCAGTCGTTCAAGAATTTTAAAAAACGGAAACATGATTTTTAACCTTACTGTTGAAATAGTAAATGCCGACCAACTTGAAACACTCATGGCAAAGCTTAACAAAATCGATGGAGTAATCAGCGTTGAAAGAACAGGGAATAAATAGTGACACACATTTGTGTGGAAAGGATAAGAGTAAAAAGGTTGAAAATAAATTTGAGGTTGTGCGGAAAACGCACTTTCATGGCTCATTGGTGTAGAAAGGACAAGGGTAAAAAGGTTGAAAATAAATTTGAGGTTGTGCGGAAAACGCACTTTCATGGCTCATTGGTGTAGAAAGGACAAGGGTAAAAAGGTTGAAAATAAATTTGAGGTTGTGCGGAAAACGCACTTTCATG
>WRLX01000110.1 GCA_009777415.1 Oscillospiraceae bacterium | reverse complement strand
CTCCGAGCAGTCGGGGTCAGTTCGCTGTGCTTTTAATTGCTTTGGAAGATTTCAAGAAATTTCCTCAAAGTTTTTTCGTTTTAGGGCTTGACTTTTATTAGCAGGTTTCTTGCTGTAGTAGTAGTCACGTGGTGGCAGTGTCCCCGACTCGTTGAGCCGCACTGCGATTGCCTTATGCCCCAGTCCCTCCGCCCTGAGTTCGAATATTCTGCGGACAGTTGCGGCGGCGATTTCATCAGGGACAAGCAGGTGTTTGTTGTCCTCGGACTTAGCATACCCATAGGGAGAGTACGCTCCGACGAATTTGCCGTTTTGGGCACACATTCGCTTGACAGTCTTGACTTTCTTGCTTGTCTCGCGGCTGTGCTGTTCGTTAAACCAGTTTCTAAACACCATCATCTCGTCCATCTTTTCCGATAGCGAAACTAATTCACAACCATGTTGCGGCAGAAATACTTCGGCGAAGTTACCGACTTCAAGGTAATTTCTACCAAGGCGGCTTAAATCTTTAATCAGCACGAGATTGATGTTCCCACAGCGAATGTCCTCGAACATTTTCTGCAGTGCAGGGCGATTTTGGTTTGTCCCGCTGAAGCCGTCATCGCAGTACACGTCCACTAAAATCCAGCCGTTATGCTTATTGTCTTTGACGTGTTTTATAAGCATGGCTTTCTGATTCTCGATGCTCACGCTTTCTCCCATGCGAGCATCTTCTTTGCTTAAGCGGACGTATATGCCCACTTTTTTGTTATGCCGTTCAACCATTTATAACCATTCCTTTGTGTCTACGCCCCTGCTCGACGGCAAGCCGCCGACACCGGGCGTTTTCTTTACCTTTCTTCGGCTAAACAGGCGGTCGGTTTTCTTTTTGCTTGCGGTTTTACCCTTTCATTATACCATGAAAACCGCCTTAAAGCAAGCAATTATGCCGATTATTTTATGCCATTTTTATCAATTTCACGGTTTGATTCACGAAGTATTCGTTTTACGATTATGTTTTCGAGTACGGTCTTGAGTTCAGTTTCGCCCGTGAAAACGCTCGTGATTCGGTAAGTCGTTTTGCCGAGTGTTAGCTCGTGGAAAGTTTCATATGTAGTTTCGTTTTGGGGAGTCATAAAAAAAGCCCTCCTGTGTCAAATAAATATGCACAGGGGCTTGTAATTATGAGAAATTTGTGGTATGATGTTCTTATGCAAGAAATTTCAACCGAGAGGTGAAACCAATGGCAATACGAAAACTAACGAACTGGAATGACCCGCTATTCCGCAAGACAAGCCGTGTTGTGGATAAATTCGATGAGCGATTGCATACACTTCTTGACGATATGCACGACACTCTCGAAAAAGTCAACGGTTACGGCTGTGCGGCGGTTCATGTGGGAATTCTGCGGCGGGTTGTGGTTGTTCTTGATAAAAGTGGGGTTATTGAGCTTGTCAATCCAGTAATTACCGAAGTAAGCGGAGATACGGCTTTATACCACGAAGGTTCAATCGCCCCCGATTCGCCAAATGGACTTGTTAGACGACCTAAAACCGCGACTGTGACCGGATTTGACCGCAATGGTGAGCCGTTCACAATTACAGCCGAGGATTTCCTTGCGGCGACTTTGTGTCACGAAATTGACCACCTTGATGGGGTGTTGTTCACGGATAGGGACAAAGAATATGAAACTGAGGAGGATTTGAATTATGTCATCAAAGCAAAACAAGAGCCCTAAGGGCGGGCTTTGCCCGTCCGACGGCTTGACGACAATCGAGGCGATTAAAACTCGTTATTCATGCAGGGCATTCACCGCTCGAATGCCGAGCGATTCCGATTTGCAGACAATCGCCGAAGCCGCTGTAGCCGCTCCGAGTGCGATGAATATGCAACCGTGGCGAGTCATCATCGTCAAGGACAAAAGTCTGCTCGACGAACTCGAAAAAGAGGGTATGAAAAGTCTCGCCGAATTGCCCGACAAAGGCACATATAATCGAATGATGGAGCGTGGTGGGAAGATGTATTACAACACGCCGTGCCAGATGATTATTGCGATGGAAAAGTCGAGTAAATGGACGGATATTGACTGCGGGATTATTACGCAAAACATCGCTCTTGCGGCGACTTCGCTTGGAATTAACAGTCTGATTTGCGGACTGATTTCGTTTAGCTTTTCGGAAGAGAAAGGTGATTATTTCAAGCAGAAGTTGGGTTTCCCGAAAGGGTACGAGATTGGGATTTCTGTGCTGTTGGGGTATGCGGCGGAGTCGGGTGTGAAGTTGCCTCATGAACCTGATTTGGGGAAGATTAGCGTGGTGGGGTGAGGAGTATGGAAAAGCAAAACATCGTCTATAGAAAAGCGGAACAAAGCGATATTCCTCATCTTGTCGAGTTGCGAAAGTTGCAACTCCATGACGAGGGTGCGGAAGCTACTTGCGATATTACCCAATCGCTATCGAACTTTTTTACATGGAATTTAGCTAACGGGGCTTTTGTTTCGTGGCTTGCTGTAATTGATGATAAAGTCATCGCAACAAGCGGAATAACATTCACGGAAAAGCCGCCGTATTACAACAACCCGACAGGGCGAATAGGCATTTTGTCGAATATGTACACTGCCCCCGAATACAGGCGGTGCGGCATTGCAAAAAAGCTGTTGGAATTAATTGTGGACGAGGCGAGAGAACGTGGTTATGAGGTAATTCAACTCACTGCTTCTGACGATGGGGCTTTGTTGTATGAGAATTTTGGATTCGAGCGAAACAGCAACTTTTTTCAGTACAAACAGGATTGAGGGAAAGATTAGCGTGGTGGAGTGAGGAGTTTATGAAAGTTGAGTTTACTAATCCGATAAAACTAAGACCGCACCATCTGCTATGCACACAGGGTTACAGCGGAAGCGGATACAGCAGTGACTTTGTGGCGAATATGACAGCGATTACCGACAAATTGCGAAACGAGATACCACTGGTCAAATTGTATTTTCAACCGATGATATTTGCGAGAAATGCCCGAAAATGCTCAGTGTGGATTTGTGCGAAAATAACGACAAAGTCAAGCGGCTTGACGAGAGGGTTATTGAGCATTTTGGTGTTGCTGAAAAGCTCTACTCGTATGCAACGCTTACCCGTGAAATTAATTCTAAAACGACTGCTGAAATTATGAACGAGATTTGCGGTGATTGCAGTTGGTATTCGGTGAGCAAATGCAGGGAAAGGATTGTGAGGAATTCAATGAAAATGAGATTAGCAACACTCAATGACGTAAAAATACTAAGCAAAATGTACGAAGACTTTTTCGCTTTTCATGCGGATTTGCAACCGACTTACTACAATGCCGCTGAGGAAAAAGGCAAGTACCCTGAATTCATTATCAACAGCGAAAATGATGATGCTATAATCGCCGAAGTTGACGGCAACATTGCGGGATTTTGTCACGTTTTGGAGGACAAAACATCCCCGTATGATTGCATAGTTCAGTACAAATTCGCAATTTGTATGGATTTGTATGTGTTCCCTGATTACAGGAAAAAGGGAGTCGGTTCTGCATTAATTAATGCGGCGAAAGAGTGGGCGAAAAACCGCAATCTTAGCTTTGTGGAATTGAAAGTTTTAGTCGAAAACAAGAGTGCTATTCGGCTTTATGAGCGTGAAGGGTTTAACAAGGTTATGTCCACTATGCGGTTGAAATTGTAAGAAAAGGAGCGACTAATGCACCATTACGCTGATTTCAAAACCATACTCTCGCCGAAAAATGGCATGAACCTTTATCGTGGTTGTACTCACGGATGCATTTACTGTGACAGTCGCAGTGCTTGTTATCAGATGAATCACGACTTCGAGGACATCGAAATTAAACGAAACGCCGTGCAAATTTTGGAGTCGCAACTTCGCCGAAAACGCAACCACGGTATGATTGGAACGGGAGCAATGTGCGACCCGTATATCCACCTTGAAGAAGAGCTGAAACTTACTCGGCAGTGCCTTGAAATAATCGAGAGATACGGCTTCGGATTGGCGATTCAAACAAAGTCAAATCGCATTTTGAGGGATATTGATATTTTGCAGAAAATCAACGCAAAATCCAAGTGCGTTGTGCAGATAACGATGACCACTTTTGACGAGGATTTATGCCGATTGATTGAACCCGATGTGTCAACAACGGCAGAGCGTTTTGAGGTGTTGATGGCTATGCAAAAAGTCGAAATCCCAACCGTGGTGTGGATTACTCCGATTTTGCCATTCATTAACGACACAGAGGAAAATCTGCGTGGGATTCTTGACTACTGCGTTCGTGCGAGTGTGCGTGGGATTATTACGTGCAGTTTCGGCACGACAATGCGTGATGGAAGTCGTGAATATTTTTATCGTAAATTAGATGAACATTTCCCCGATATGAAGCGAAAATATATCGAGACTTTCGGTGACAATTACGAGTGTCCAAGTCCTAACAATTCTCGTCTGAGAGCGGTTTTGCGTGAGGTGTGCAGTCGGAATAAAATCATGTGCAGGGACAAAGATGTCTTCGATTATATGTACAAGTTTGAGACAAAATCGACGCAGTTGTCGTTGCTGTGATTAAAATAATGAAAGGCTGAAGTGCAGTGGAAACAAACACACAAAAAAACGTCAAGCAATCTGCCGACTGGCAGAGCCAGCCGCACCATTGCTCTTGTTTGGTTTTCACAGGCAGAGCGGATGTTTACGCTAAAGCTCGCCCGAGTTACCCCGATTCAGCGTTGGAATATATTGTAAGCCTTGCCCCAAGCAAAGCGGTGTTTGCCGACATCGGTGCGGGAACGGGGAAATTCACCGAATGTCTCGCAAAGCAAGGCAGGAAGCTATTCGCTGTTGAGCCGAATGACGATATGCGAAAACAGCTTGTAACCACGCTTTCGTCTTTCCCGAATGCAACAATTATCAACGGTACTGCGGAAGTTACCACACTCCCCAGCAACAGCGTTGACGTGATTACGGTCGCACAGGCTTTACACTGGTTTGACCCCGAGATTTTCCGTGCGGAGTGCCGCAGAATTGCAAAACAAGAGCCGCAGGTCGGAGCTTCGCTTCGAGCGGGCGGCTTGACGACAAGCAAGGCAGGTGTACTCGTGGTTGCGATTTACAACCATACTCCCGAGAAAAGCCAAAGAAGAGCGGAGGTGTCGGCGGTTTCGCCATCGAGCAGTCCGCTTGACAAAATCGGCGGCAGTAAAGGCGGTCATCGTAAAGAAGTGTTGGATGCGTTTTTTACCAATCCAACTTACACGGAATTTCCCAATCCCGTGACATATACTCGCGAAAGTTGGTTGCAATTTATGTCATCGCACTCACGAAATCCGCTCCCGACTGAACCT
>WRLX01000109.1 GCA_009777415.1 Oscillospiraceae bacterium | reverse complement strand
ATGCACGGATATTCGCGCAAAAATCGTCTTGTTTGACAAAAAATCTGCTCACAAATCAGCAGACTAAACTCAAACTGACCGACTATATTCAAACTTTTCCTCTCTTGTTTTTATTTTACTTTATACAGTATATACTACTAAAAGCCAATTGTCAACCGTTTTTAATAAAAAAGTTGACAATTGGATTAGCTTGACATTTTATGGATTTGTGGTATAATAGATTTCCATTGAAAGGAGGGCATGAATAAAGTGAGTACTAAAAGGTATGTTCTTGAATTGCTTGAGAAAAAAAGGGGGCGGAGCATTTCGGGGGAAGTGCTTGCCGAGCGGCTTAATCTGTCACGCAGCGCCGTTTGGAAAGCTGTCAAAGAGTTGGAAAAAGATGGTTATAAAATCAAGGCGGTGACTAATAAGGGGTATTGCCTTTGTGATGACAATGATATTTTGTCGGTTGAGGGAATGCTTCCGTTTTTGTCTGACAAAAAGACGGCGGACAGAATCAACATTTACGCTTCATTGGAATCAACTAACACTACCGCAAAGGAAATGGCGGTTGCGGGTGCGGAGCATGGTACAATACTCATTGCCGATTACCTTTCCCGCGCAAGAGGTCGTTATGAACGAAACTTCTTCACTTTGCCGGGTCATGGAGTGTATATGAGCGTTATATTGCGACCGTCGCGGCAGCAAAGCTATGACACTGTTCCTACTTTAGTGACCGCATATGCCGCAGTGTCTGTATGTGCCGCTGTCGAGGAAGTGAGCGGGAAAATGCCGCAAATAAAGTGGGTCAACGATGTTTTTTTGGAAGGAAAAAAAATCTGCGGCATTTTAACCGAGGCAGTCAGCGATTTTGAAAGCGGAGGGATGCAGTGGATAGTCGTTGGGATTGGCGTGAATTTTATTGAACCTGCCGATGGATTCCCCGAAAATATACGCGACATTGCCGGGGCTTTGTTTTGCCGCAATAGTAACGAAGAAAAGCCGATGCTCACGAGAAACAGGCTTGCCGCTGAAATTGCTAACCGGATGCTTGATTTTGAAAACAAATATGAACGCGCTCCCCTGCTTTTCGAGTATAAGAAGCGGCTTATGACAATTGGGAAAAGGGTCACTGTCAGCGGACTCTCGGGTGGGGAGACTTTTGAGGCGAATGCGATTGACATTGACGAAATGGGGCGGCTGATTGTAGAAAAAGAGGGCGGCGAGATAATGTCGCTTTCATCGGGAGAGGTAAGTTTAGGGACTGCCGAAAAATAACCTTAAATTTAGACTTGACATCTTAAACAGGGTGTGCTAAACTAAGTCTATGGTTTGAAAAATCAAGAAAGGAACGTGTGAAAGCCGTAATTTTCGCTACCCGGCAAATCACACATGGTATGTTTTATGTCAAAAAAAGGCAAAATCAAGGATTTTTTCTGTTTTAAATCCTTGATAACGGAAACTATTTTAAGGTATGTGTTCATTGCTCTTGTTGCGCTTGCTACATTGGGTTCGATTGTGGGGATTTTGGCTTCGTGGGTATCTGCAGCGGCTATGATGCGCTATAATTTCTTTATGGCGTTGCTCACTTTTGTGGGGGTTCCTATTTTGATTGTCATAGCCCTTGCCCTGTATGTAGTTTTCATGCGCATCGGCTTTGAAGCCATTCTCGTTCAATTCCTTTTATACCGCGAAGTAAAGCAGATAAACGACAAAAAATAACGGAATATTAGACCTCTTGCGTAATCAAAAATGAATGGATTTGTGTGCAGATTTTTTGTCAGACAAGGCAATTTTTGTGCGAATATCCGTTGATATTTAAACAAAAATTAACGCAGTATGGCGAAAAATATGTGCGTGAAGCCGCCATATTTGATTACGCAAGAGGTCTATTAATCACATTATAAATGATAAGTCTTAAAAAAGTCTTAATTAAACCTTAAAAGAGCATTAATTTTTGTCCGACATTTTAAATCCTATTCCCCACACAGTTTGAATGTACTCACCATCGACAAACTTCGCAATCTTACTGCGGATTTTGCTGATATGCACGTTGATTGTGTTGTCATCGCCGAGAAATTCATCGCGCCATACGCTCTCGTACAGGTTGTTCTTCGTGAAGACTTTGGATGGGTTCTCCATAAGCAATTTCAAAATCTCGTATTCACGCTTAGACAGTCCGAGTGAGTTATCGCCGATGAATCCGTCAAAGCGTTCCGTGTCAAGCGTAATTTCACGGAATGACAACAGCTGTTGTTTACTCGTGCTACTCCGCAACTGCACCTCAATCCGTGCGAGCAGTTCTGCGTTGTCGAAAGGTTTCGTTATGTAGTCGTTCGCCCCCGCTTTGAGCAGGCTTACCACGCTGTCTTTGTCAACGACTGCGGTTAGGGCGATCACCGGAGTGACGCTGTTTTTCCTAATATCGGCAAGGACTTCATAGCCCGTTTTCCCCGGAAGCATAAGGTCAAGCAGGATTAAATCATAGCCGCCCGACTGCAAATACAGCAAAGCCTCCGTACCGGAAAAAGCCTGTACAGGGATGTAATTGTGATGTGTGAGCAATTCGCGCAGTAAATTACCGATGTTTGTGTCGTCTTCGACAATTAGTATTTTCTTCATGGGTTTTATTATACTATATTTTATCGGATGAGTCAAGGCTTGTAAAAAATAAAATTTTTTTGAAAAACCTATTGACAAGCAAAAACATTTGTTATATAATAAGTATAACAGGAGGTGGTAATCGTGATTATACAAATCGATGTTCAATCACCTGAGCCGATTTACGAGCAACTGCGGAATCAAATCGTTTTCGGAATCGCATCGGGGCAATTGTTGCCGGGAGAGTCGATACCGCCCATTCGCCGATTAGCCGCCGACCTCGGAATAAATCTGCACACGGTGAACAAAGCCTACACAATGCTGTGCGTGGAGGGTTACCTCGTAATGGACAGGCGAAAAGGTGCTGTTGTGTCGGTGAGCGATGGTAACGGCGATTCGGAGCGAAAGTTGACAAAGGCGTTGACATTATCTGCCGCGGAAGCACGGTGTAAAGGCATGGAGTTAGATGCATTTTTAAGTTTGTGTAAGTTAAACTACGAAAAAGTGAAGTAAATGGGAAAATGAATTTTTATGGCACGTTTGTGCAGAAAGGGCAAGGGTAAAATCATGACTGAATTGAATTTAGTTTGTTACATCATCAACATTACAGTAATTCTGATGTGTGGAGGCATTTTCATGATGTTGCCGAAAATTACGCGCAAATCGTTTTTGTTCGGAGTGAAAATCCCCGAAGAAGGGCAGTTACACGAGGAAGCTGTCAGACTGCGCAAAAGCTTTATCGCACACATTTGCGTAGGTATGCTCATAACTCTTGCTTTAGCGACAGCACAGTTTTTCTTGTTGGAAGAGTTGAGCGTTCTTGCGGTAATGTACCTCCCGCTTGTATTAGTCGGGGTGCAGTTTGCGGCTTACATCAAATGCTGGAAAGGTGCTAAAGCCTTGAAAAAGTCGGAAAACTGGACACTTCCTCAAATAACAGCCGCCGACACCCGCTCTGCTGTTGCCAACAGCAAAATGCAATCGATTCCGTGGTTTTACTACATTTTTTGCCTTGCCGCAACCATTGCTTGCATTGTGTTCGGATTCGTAATGTACCCCAAACTCCCCGATAAAATTCCAATCCACTTTGATGCAAACATGGTGGCGGATGCGTGGAGCGATAAGTCCGTGATGACGGTTTTGGCTATCCCGCTGTTTATGTTCGGACTGCTCGTAACAATGGTAATCACAGCGGTAATTTTCGCAAAGGCAAAGTTGCAGATTAACCAGCAAAATCCCGCGCTTTCGTTCGCCCAAAATAAGGCATATCGCCGCGGAATGCAACATTGTCTCGGGCTCACAACTTTAAGTATTGTCGCAATTTTTGCTGTTCCGTTTACAGCAATGATTGCTCCCGATGTAAAAGTGCCGACGGCATTATTTTGGGGATTTATTGTTTTCAGCGCAACACCCGTTGTTGCATATGTGATTTACGCGGGGCAAGGCGGATGTAAACTCAAGCCTAAATACAATGAGGAAGACAACCCCGTTTTAGATGACAGCTTGCCTGTGATTAACGGGCGAAATGATGATGAACACTGGTATATCGGGATGTTCTACTATAACAAAAACGACCCCGCACTCATGGTGGAGGACCGTTTCGGCGCGAACATCGGGTTCAATTATGCAAACATTGCCGCGAGAATCGCTGTCGGCGTAGTTACTGCGGGCGTGATTGTGTTGTACGTATGGGCGACAATGGTGTTTGTGTGACTATGATACTAACAGTACTATATCGTCACCCGTCAAACCGCCAATCTTACCCCGCTTCCTGCCGCCAATCACAACCGCACTCCTCGCCCGCACCACAACAACAGGCAATGCCCACTTATTCTCGCCGTCAGTCAAATACAAACCTTTAGTCGAGAAAAACCCGTTAGTGTTGTTGCGGATTTGGACTTTGCCATTGACAATATCAACCTCAATCGGCGGCAATTCGGCAAACACTTCAAAACTGCAAACCTTGCAATAAACTGCCTTCGTCAAGTCGGTCTGCTCGTCATAATCGTGCGTTCCCAAACTTGCCGGACAATACTCACATTCGGTGCAATCTTCCTCTTTCGGATTATGCGGTTTCGCCCCAATCATTCTCAACCCGCAATCGTTGCAATTGACCGCAACTGTGCAATCCGTCTGCTCATCGTAAACGTGTTCTTTTTCCTCAATCATCCTCAACCCGCAATCGTTGCAATTGACCGCAACCTTGCAATCCGTCTGCTTGCCATAATCGTGTTCTTTCTCCTCAATCATTTCCAACCCGCAATCCTTACAATCAACCTTAACGGTGCAATCCTCCTGCTCGTCATAGTCGTGTACACCGTAATCGCACGGGTCTCCCAACTCCACAAACGCACTCGCAAAGTCGGTTTCATTAACACCATTCGCTTCCTCAACAAAAACCTGAACTTTATCAGTTGCCGAGTTGTAATCATCGGGCAAAGTAAGCTCAACATCAGTGCCGTTTTCGTCTGTGCCGTCAACCAATTTCCCGTAATACGCAACCTCGCCGTCACGCATTACAACCGCTGACAATGTTTTAGCCGCAGTCGCACCGTTGTAATCGAAAGTAATCGTGTCACCATCCCGCGCAGTCGGCGTAATGCTCGCCAATTCAAGCGAATTATCCAACATTGTAAATTTTATATTATTGCTCGTTGTTAATTCTACAAAGTTGCCGTCTGTTGTAACCGCGGATTTCCCGCCTGTTGCAGTGTTGTCGGAGGTGAACAGGGCATCTTCAAGATTAAGTTTCAAAGCGGGACGAACACCACCAACAAGGCCGTCGACATAGCGGCCAACCACGTAGACGTCGCCGCCACTGCCAACGTCC
>WRLX01000108.1 GCA_009777415.1 Oscillospiraceae bacterium | reverse complement strand
AGCGGTTCACTTTTGACGTTACGAAAATATCCTCTCTAACTTCGCTCGCTTCTTTCGCTTTGAGAAATAAATATTCAATGCAATTTGAAAAAATTGCACCTACAACAGTCTTTGAAGCTTGTTTTACATCTGTAATTATTTGCTGTGCCTTCCTCTCTTCGATGATTTCCATCACTTCATCTTGAGCATTTCTGATAGTTGGGTGCAAATATCGAAAACATTCTCTATGCCCATATTTTTCAATTAACCGGTCTAATCTTGAAATTAGCGGCGGCATATAATATTTGGATTTAAGGCTCGCTAATGTTTTTAATTCCTCGTTGCATAACATCGCTAAACCACCTCCTCTATTAATAAGTGTTGTTGAATATAGCGAACCCTTGCGCCGCCTTTGTTATACGCATCAAGCGTTTTCAATATTTGCTCTGCAACGTGTTTTATCGCCGGAACAACAACCGTGTTCCCAAATTGTTTATATACTTGACAATCTGAAACCGAAATAACAAAATCGTTCGGATAACCAAAAAGCTTTCGTGCTTCGTTTGGGGTTAAGCGTCGTGGATTTTCGTTTGATTGCTTAATAAGAATTTCAGAACCGTCTTTATAATATCTTGCGCTCATTGTTCTCGTGATTTCGTCTTTTTCTAAATCAACCAAGCCATAACCAAATCCGTTGCCTTTCCTTGCGCTGTTCTCTTTATGTTTTTGTAAATATTGCCACAATTTGTCGCTTAATGTATATTTTTTGTCCACTTTTTCCTCAATAATGTCTCGGAGTTCTGTAATTCGCTGCTTGGGGTAAGCGGGAAATTCAAAGAATATGTCAGGAAAAGTCATTCTATCGAAACATACGATAAATATACGTTCTCTATGTTGAGGAACAAAATACTTGGCGTCAACAATCTGTGCAAAGACATAATATCCTTGAGAAATTAAGTTTTGCTCAATAATATTCCATGTATTACCTTTGTCATGCGATTTTAAGTTCTTTACGTTCTCCAAGAATAATATTTTGGGTCTTTTATTTTGGATTATTTTAAGAAGTTCAAAAAATAGATTACCTTGTTTTTCATCCTCAAAGCCGTGTTTTCTTCCGAGTGAAATTTTTTTAGACACCCCCGCAATTGAAAACGGTTGACACGGGAAACCTGCGCATAATATGTCAAAATCCGGAAGAATATTCGGTTCTAACTCTCTTATATCGCCAAACGGTTCAAAGCCATAGTTTGCACTATAGGTTTGACGTGCTGATTTATCGTAATCGCAAGCAAATACACACTCCGCTCCAAGCGAAGCAAATGTTTGATGAAATCCACCAATACCACAAAACAAATCGATAAATTTGATTGTATCACGCTTCATTGCAATGTTTATCCTTTCAAGATATAGTTGTACAAATTTCCGAACCGACAAGGCGACTCATCCAATCGCTTAACTCCCCATGTGTAAGCAATCCGCGCTCGTAAGCAACGTCAAAAAGAATAAACCCGGGTTGCACGCGCCATCTACTATAAAGCATTCAAGGCATCTTGCCCCGAAACCATTCACTTCGGCACTTATAATGCCCTCAACCCCTTCCAATGTAGCAATAACATCCAACACATTTTGCTTACAGTCGAACGGCAGTTTAATTGATAAACTCTGCCTAAATGGCGGGGGATTAAACCACCAAGGATGCTGAATATCCGCATAATTCCACGTTAAATCAATGATTTCCTTAATAGGGAAATCACCAAAAAAACTCGGCGCATGTATTTTTCGGGGTTCGCTAATGCTCTTATCCAATAATACCAACACAGTCTCGCCACAAAAGTTGTCTTCCAAAGTAGCGGTGCTATAAACTTTAGACTCCCATTTTGTAGCAGTAGACTCCGCTCCCACAACATTCACCACAACAACTTCCCCCATACCGACAATCCCTTTCAACATCGCCAACGCATCGAAAATATCCGGTTTTTCAATTCCGGTAATCTCGAACGCATCATTGGGCATACCGACAATGTTCTTGAGAATTTCGAGGACATCGAAAATGTCCGCCTCCTTGGTTTTGGGCGTTACCGCATTAACGGGCAACACCACCGCGCATAGCATCGCAACTATGCAGATAATCGCAGTTAGCCTTTTCATACTAAGTTCCTTTCCTGTCGTCTTTGCGACATATAAATTGTAAGTTACTACCATTATATGCGTGGGTTTTATAATGGTGTAGCTATAGTATAACATGGATTTTCGGGTGTTGTCAATAGTTTTTTGGAATTTTTTTGAAAATTTTTTACAATTACTTCACATTGTTTCCGGAAAGTCAATGGGTAAATTTGCACAAAGTTGCGCAAATTTTTTGACATTTTTTTATGGGAAAATTTTTTTAAAATAAAGCTTGACACCTTCGCCCAAATATGCTATAATCTGACTTGTGAGGGAGTAGTTAGCGTAAACTTTTAGGGAAGTATCGCGTCAAGCCAACAATCTCGGCTGTAATTGCGCAGCCTGGTTTGACTTAATTAATGAGACTCACGTTTAGCCTTAGTGCAAAGGGCAATTATTGCCCGATGTTTTCGGCTGTGCGTGAGTATTTTTGTTTTATAAGACAAGACTCAAGCATAGGCGTTTAATGCTGAAGGAGTCTTATTTTTATGGAAAAGAAGGGAAAGAAAGTTTGAAAAATAAGAAAGGAAGAACCACCATACCGCAAAGTCAAAGAAGAGCAACAGTGCAACGGGCTTTGCTCGTTGGCAGGTTGCTTGACATATTGTGTTTTGCGCAAGGTGGGGCGGTATGGTCATAAACATGAAAGCATTTACCGTATCAAAAGACAGTGTTGTAAAAGAGTTGAATTCGGATTTACAGGCGGGGTTAAGCGAATCCCAAGTTGCGGAAAATGCCGCAAAGTACGGGTTAAACTCCCTCGAAAGGGATAAGCCCGTGTCGCTTACGGCGCGGATTATCGGCGCGTTAAAAGAACCGATGCTAATCATGCTGATGTTGGCGGCACTTGTCGCCCTCGGCGTGAATATAGCGTTGTATGTAACGGGGGGACACGCTGATTTCCTTGAATGCGCAGGGATTTTCGCAGCAATCGCAATCTGCGTCGGAATATCTGTTACAATGGAGGGGAAGAGTGCGAAAGCGTTTGAGGCGTTGGCGAAAATAAACGAGGACATTGTTGTAAAAGTCATTCGGGGAGGGAAACCCGCGCTTATTTCTCAAAAAGAAGTGGTCGCGGGGGACATTGTGACAATCCAAACCGGAGACAGGATTCCCGCTGATGGGCGCGTGTTGGAGAGCCTGTCGTTGCAATCCGACGAGTC
The DNA here is from genome assembly GCA_009777415.1 of Oscillospiraceae bacterium. Taxonomy (GTDB): domain Bacteria; phylum Bacillota; class Clostridia; order Oscillospirales; family Ruminococcaceae; genus Ruminiclostridium_E. The sequence goes on along the minus strand of WRLX01000108.1, from coordinate 2,152 downwards.
ATCGCTTACGGGTGAGAGCAAGGCGGTAAAAAAAGACGCAGATTGTGTATTGAACGATGAGAAAACCCCGGTTGCCGAGCGGGTAAATATGTTATATTCGGGTAGCTTTGTCACTAACGGGAGTGGGAGAATGATTGTAACCGAGGTCGGCGGAAATACCGAATTCGGCAAAATCGCGGCTGAGTTGTCTGCGGGTGCGGCAGAGAATAAAAGCACACCGCTTCAAGAAAAGCTTGCAAAAATGGGGAAAATTATTGCCGTTTTCGGTGTAACCGCGGCGGCACTTGCATTTGTCGCACAGCTTGTAATGTTTATAACAAGCGGAACTGCCGAACTTGCGAATATAGCCGATGCATTTATAACAAGTGTAGTGCTTGTAGTTGCCGCCGTGCCGGAGGGATTACCCACTATTGTTGCGGTTTCCCTTGCAATAAGTGTGATAAAAATGTCAAAGCAAAACGCACTTGTGAAAAAAATGGTAGCTTGTGAAACAGTGGGCTGTATTGATGTTATTTGCTCCGATAAAACCGGAACGCTTACCGAAAACAAAATGACGGTAATCAACGACATAACAAGTCAAGCGATTATCAAAAACATTGCCGTTAATTCAACTGCCGACATTGACAGTTCGGGAGTCTTTATCGGCAATCCCACAGAATGTGCATTGTTAGTTAAGGCAGGGGACTACAAAAGCGTTCGCGCCGATGCGGATATAATATCGGTTGTTCCTTTTTCGTCGGAAGAAAAGTCGATGACAACTGTTGTAAAAGACGAACGCGGAGAAACAACTTATATAAAGGGAAGCCCCGAAAAAATACTTTCTCTGTGCAATCTCCAAGCAGAGAGGCACGGCAAGTTTTCGGCGGAAATTATATCGTATCAAAAAAAAGCCTGCCGCATAATTGCGTTTGCGCATAGCATTAACGGCGGGGATTTCCATTACGATGGATTTGCGGCGATTACCGACCCGTTAAGGCATGATGTTTTTGAAGCGGTGAACAACTGCCGCAGTGCGGGAATCGCACTTAAAATACTGACCGGCGACAATATAGTCACGGCAAGAGCAATTGCCGATGAGTTGAAACTGCTTGACAAAAACAGCATTGCGGCAGAGGCAAAAGATTTGGAGCATTTGAGCGATGATGAGCTTTTGGAAATGCTGCCTAAAATCCGCATAATTGCACGCAGTACTCCCGTTATAAAAATGCGCGTGGTAAAACTGCTTAAATCACAATCTCATGTGTTTGCCGTTCCGGGGGAGGGGATTAACGATGCCCCCGCCATTAAAAACGCCGATGTGGGGATTGCCATGGGGATTACCGGGACTGAGGTTTCTAAGGAAGCCGCCGATATAGTCTTATTAGACGATTCTTTTGCGACAATTGCAAAAGCGGTCAAGTGGGGCCGCGGAATTTACGAGAATTTTCAGCGGTTTATAGTTTTCCAATTAACAGTAAACGTATCGTCTGTCATGGTAGTTCTTACATCGATACTGGCGGGTTTGGGTGCGCCATTTACCGCGTTGCAGTTACTGTGGATTAACATTATAATGGACGGACCGCCCGCAATTGCACTCGGTCTTGAGCCAATTCGCGGCGACTTAATGAAACGCGCGCCGACTAAACGAGATGCTCCCATTGTTTCGGGTGCGATGATTTCGCGGATTGTTTTCATGGGTGGGATTATGTTCATTCTGTTTATGGCGCAAAGCCTGTTCAACTTCCTCGGCGCGGAAGAAGCGAGTAAACAAACCGCGCTTTTTAATCTTTTTGCCGTGTTCCAGTTGTTTAATGCGTTTAACAGCCGAGAGTTGGGGCGGACAAGCATATTTAAGAATTTTGCCGCGAATAAGCTAATCTTTTGGTCAATCGGAGCGGCGTTTATCATGCAATTCTTAATAGTCCAGTTCGGTGGCGCGTTTTTCCGCACAGTCCCCCTGCCCGCCGATATGTGGCTTAAAACCATTGGAATCGGTATCATTTTGGTGTTGATTTCTGAATTGATTCGGTTTCTGAGAGGCTGAGGGGTATCGGCTTGGGAATAATATACGATAGTCTTTTTTGTTTTATACTACAGTAGGTCATAAATTGAACCTCAATTTATGATTGCAAGCTACGCTTGCAATGCCGCAAAGCGGCACCTACTTCCGTCA
>WRLX01000107.1 GCA_009777415.1 Oscillospiraceae bacterium | reverse complement strand
ACGGGGATGATTGCGACTTTACCCGGTAGCCTTGAAAAACCTATTGCTTTAGCTAAAAACAGTCAGTTTGTCAAAGGGGTTATCGGGGAAGAACTGTTGGCGAAATATATCGCGCTGAAGGAGTCTGACACGCGTAATAATGAGTATTACTTTAATTTTATATAGGCGGTGGATGTCTTATGAGGAATCGGTTTGAATGGAAAACGCGTTAATTGTTTCGCGGCTTGAAAAAGGGACAGACTTTTTTAAAGAATCACTGAATGTGGCGGGGGTTTCTCAAATTACCGCTTTGGTTTCCTGTGGGGAGGCGAGGCGGCTGCTTGTGGAGCGTGAGTTTGACTTGGTAATTGTCAATGCCCCTTTGCAAGACGAGTCCGGCGAGAAATTCGCTCGGTTTGTCGCCGCAAAAAATACGTCGCAGGTTATACTTGTTGTTAAAAGCGAATTCTTTGATGCGGTTTCTGCCGCGTGTGAGGGTGACGGCGTTTTGACAATTTCAAAGCCGCTGAATAAATCAGTGTTCTGGTCTGCATTATCGTTGGCGAAATCCGCACTCATAAGAATAAAGCGTATGCAAAGCGAAAATTTGCGTTTAGTCCAAAAAATTGAAGATATACGCATTGTTGACAGAGCGAAATGTATGCTTATTTCCTACACTAACATGGACGAGAGCGAGGCTCACAGGTATATAGGTAAACAGGCGATGGATATGCGCTGCTCAAAAAGAGAAGTTGCCGAAGGTATTTTGAAAACTTATGAAAGTTAAAGAAGAGCTTACGGGTCTCCCGAGAGCTTGACAAGTTAAAGAAGAGCTTACGGACTCGTCCGAGAGCTTGACCGCTCAAAGAAGAGCTTACGGGCGGATTTATTAACAAAAAAATTAATAAAAATTTTTTGTTAAAAATAGTTGACATTTTATATTTTCTGTGATATATTAGTTTACAGCAAACAAAGGCGTTTGTTGTGGAATCGTTTTGTCGATTTTACGGCAGACTCCTTTTATTTTTAAAAATTACGGAGGAAATTCTTATGTCCTACACTTCAAAGGTACTTGAAGAGGCAAAGTCCAAAAACCCCAACGAACCTGAGTTTCATCAGGCAATGACAGAAATCCTGAACACACTGCAACCGTTTGCCGACGCAAACCCCGCATATGAGAAAGCGGGAATTCTCGAGCGTTTGGTTGAACCCGAAAGAGTAATTATATTCAGAGTCCCGTGGATTGACGACAATGGCAAAACCCGTGTCAACAAAGGCTACAGGGTTCAGTTTAATTCTGTTATCGGGCCGTACAAGGGCGGATTGCGGTTTCATCCGAGCGTATCATTAAGCATTGTCAAGTTTTTGGGGTTTGAGCAAATCTTCAAAAACGCACTGACAGGTCTGCCGATTGGCGGAGGCAAGGGTGGTTCTGACTTTGACCCTAAGGGCAAGTCCGACCGCGAAATTATGGGGTTTTGTCAGAGCTTTATGACTGAATTAAGCCGCCATATCGGTGTGAATACCGATGTTCCAGCCGGCGATATAGGAGTCGGCGCGCGTGAAATAGGGTATATGTACGGTCAGTACAGACGCTTGTCGAATCGCTTTGAGGGAGTTTTAACGGGGAAAGGTTTGATTTGGGGAGGTTCACTTGCGCGTACCGAGGCTACGGGCTATGGTCTTGTCTACTTAGTGGACGAGATGTTGCGGCAAAATGCTCATTCGCTTGAGGGAAAAACCATTGTGGTATCCGGCTCGGGGAATGTTGCGATTTACGCAACTCAAAAAGCTCAACAATTGGGCGGCAAAGTAGTTGCACTGTCCGATTCGGGCGGCTATGTATACGATGCCGACGGAATTGATTTAAGCGCAGTAAAAGAAATAAAAGAAGTCAAGCGCGGGCGTATTTCCGAATATGTTAATTACAGACCGAATGCGGTTTATACCGAAGGAAAGGGCATTTGGAGCATTAAGTGCGATATTGCATTACCTTGCGCCACACAAAATGAATTGAATGAGGACGATGCAAAGCTGTTAGTTAAAAACGGTTGTATCGCAGTCGGTGAAGGTGCGAATATGCCGTCAACGCTTGAGGCTACCGAAGTGTTCTTGAAAAACAAAGTGTTGTTCGCGCCGGGGAAGGCCGCCAACGCGGGCGGAGTCGCAACCTCCGCATTGGAAATGAGCCAGAACTCCACGAGGCTTTCATGGGATTTTGAAACGGTTGACAGCAAGCTTAAAGAAATTATGGTTAATATTTTCAACAACATTAATTCCGCTGCTAAAGAAGCGGGATGTGAAAATAACTTTGTTGCGGGAGCTAACATTGCCGGGTTTAAAAAAGTTGCCGATGCAATGTTGCAGCAGGGCGTTATTTAGGAAGTCTATTTTAAAAAAAGGATGGTTGCGTTCATGATACAAATTGATGAAAAATTAATTGCTTATTTGGAAAATCTGTCGAGTTTAACTCTTTCCGAGGATGAAAAGTTGCGGCTTATGGGCGATTTAGGCGGCATATTGGAGTCAATGGCCACTCTCGGAAAGTTAGACACAGATGGAATCCCCGAGCGTAGCCATCCTTTTGATAATGTCAACGACTTTCGCGCAGATGAAGTACTGCCGTCGTTTAAGCGGGATTTGATTTTGAAAAATGCACCTGTTCATGACGGAGAAATGCTGATTGCGCCTCAAACTATTGAGTAAAATTGAGTTATTGTTTAGAGTTTAGAAAGGACAAGGGTGAAAGTTTGAAGGCAAATCTGCGCAAGTGCGGAAAACGAAGTTTTAAGTTATACGTTTGTTTAGAAAGGACAAGGGTAAAAGTTTGAAGGCAAATCTGCGCAAGTGCGGAAAACGAAGTTTTAAGTTACACGTTTGTTTAGAAAGGAAAAGGGTAAAATATGCGCCGTTATGTGGAAAAGAAACCCGGATTTGATATTAACGTAAAGCATTTGCAGACTGAGTTGGCAGAGGTGTTGGATTTGCCCGAAATAGCTCTGCGATTGTTTAATCGTTATGATGTGCGGGGAATTTCACAGGCTGATTGGGAAGTTGTTGCAAACACTGTGTTAAGCGAGCCTGTGTGCGATAACAGTTATTTTGCGTTACCGGATTTGCCGGGGTGGCGGTTATTGCATATTGAGCCGTTGCCGGGTCAGTTTGTGCCTCGTGCCGATTCAGCGGAACAGTGTATGCAAATGCTGTTGGGTGGGGTGCGACCTATGGTAAAGACTGCGAAAGTATACGCAGTTTCGGGCGTTTCAGATTCTGATTTTGAGCGGGTAAAAGCTTATTTAATTAACCCTCTTGAAAATCGGGAGGGGGACGGCGGGAAGTGCGACTTTGATAATACAAAGAATACAAGGATTGATGACATTCCCGAAGTTCCGCTTGACAGTCTCGGCGATTTAGGGCTTGCAATGTCTGATGACGACATTGAAGTTGTGCGGAGTTATTTTAAGTCGGAAAAGCGTAACCCTACGCTTACCGAGATTCGGGTAATCGACACATACTGGTCAGACCATTGCAGACACACTACCTTTAACACGATTATCAAATCCGCCGATATTGAGGATGAGCGGGTAAAAAAAGCATACGAGCTGTTTAAGTCGGTTAATGGAGAAAGAACTGTTACTTTTATGAATATGGCGACAGCCGCAATGCGCTGTTTAAGGGAACGCGGTGAGTTGCCGCTGCTTGACGAATCGGAAGAGAATAACGCTTGTACAATCCGCGTAAATTGCGGAAATGTCGGCAACAACAACGAAGAAAAGACGTTGCTGTTTTTCAAGAATGAAACACATAACCACCCTACCGAGATTGAACCTTACGGCGGCGCATCAACGTGTATCGGCGGCGCAATTCGCGACCCCCTTTCGGGGCGGGCTTACGTCTATCAAGCTATGCGGATTTCCGGCTCGGGCGACCCGCGAAAGCCTATTTGCGATACTATGCCGGGGAAATTGCCGCAGAGAAAACTTACGGTTACTGCGGCGGAAGGGTTTAGCTCATATGGCAATCAAATAGGAATTGCTACAGGATTTGTCAAGGAAATATATCATGACGGTTATATCGCCAAACGCCTTGAAGCGGGTGCAGTCGTAGGTGCGGTATCAATGTCGGCAGTAAAGAGGGAGCGTCCCTGCGTCGGCGATGCAGTTGTGCTGTTGGGCGGGCGTACCGGGCGTGATGGAATAGGCGGTGCGACAGGTTCGTCTAAAATCCACAATTTCGATACTGTGTCTGAGTGCGGCGCGCAGGTTCAAAAAGGAAACCCTCCCGAAGAACGCAAGTTGCAACGGTTGTTTCGTAACCCCAATGTTATTAAACTTATTAAACGGTGCAACGATTTTGGTGCGGGCGGTGCATCTGTGGCAATTGGCGAGTTGGCGGGCGGTGTTGAAATTAACCTTGACAGATTCCCTTTGAAATATACGGGATTAAACGGCACGGAGATTGCTGTTTCCGAATCGCAGGAGAGGATGGCGGTTGTTGTCGCGAGCCATGATACCACTGCGTTGATTCGTTATGCCGAAGCTGAAAATATTGAGGCGGTTGTCGTTGCCGATATTACCGATAATAATCGACTTGTAATGACATGGCGGGGGAAAAAAATTGTTGATATAGGCAGGGAGTTCCTTGACACAAACGGCGCGAAAAGATATGCTGATGTTTTTGTTCCCACGCGAGGGGCGAGTGCAGAGATAACCTCATCAATATCGGCAATTTCAGAGAACGTAACTGAAAATGAGTTGAACAATTGTTCGCAAAAAGGATTGGTTGAGAGATTTGACTGTTCAATCGGGGCAGGGAATGTGTTTATGCCGTTTGGCGGCAAATACGCGCTTAGTGAATCGCAGGTAATGGCGGCGATTGTACCTGCTGCACCCTCATCGGATTCAAGCTCGATTGCTTCGGTAATCGCATATGGATTCAACCCTCATTTTACAGAGTCAGACCCGTTTGGGGGTTCAGCTTACGCTGTGTCGGTTTCGGTTGCAAAGTTAGTTGCGGCGGGTGTTTCGCTTGATACAGTCCATCTTTCTTTGCAGGAGTATTTCCCACGTGTTAATGAGCAACCGAAACGGTGGGGAGTTGTGTTTTCGGCAATGTTGGGTGCGTTTTCGGCGCAGATGGGGCTTGGAATCGCCGCAATCGGCGGCAAAGACTCCATGTCGGGCAGTTATGAGGAAATTGATGTTCCGCCCACGCTGATTTCATTTGCATTCGGCACGGGTAATGCCGAGTTGCTGGTGAGTCCCGAGTTTAAGAGGGTCGACAAACCCGTTTATATAATGCGCAGTGCCGAATTTGGAATGGACGATTTTGATTATGCGAAGTTGCGTACCGATTGGCTCAAGTACGGGGAGTTGGTTAAAGCGGGGAGCGTGTTGTCGGCGTGTGTATGCGAGGGCGAGCTTATTGACAGCATCAGAAATATGTCGCTCGGAAACATGATTGGGTTTGAGCTTGCCGCGGGCAATCTGAACGACACCG
>WRLX01000106.1 GCA_009777415.1 Oscillospiraceae bacterium | reverse complement strand
ATACAGTGCAGGTTTTTGTTGAGGAAGCGAACGGTGTTAATCAGACCGACTTTGCAAGCAAGCTTGTGGAGTTGGGAGAACCGTGCGATTACGGTTTGCACAAACATGGCGAGCAAACCGATTGGACGGTTGCGGTTTATTGCGATGACTGCGGTGCTAAAGTGTTTGCCGAGAAGCCGCCGATTGAGGTTGATATTGTCGGAGGTAAGGTTGAAATCCGCAATAATACTAACGGGTTTTTCTCGACTAAGGGGTATTACTTGACTGATGGCACGAGAAAGTGGGCATTGCCTGTTGTGGTGGTTAGGTCGCGGAGTGTTGTTACTATTGGCGGCGGGAAGCGGGTTCGGATTGGTGATTTGTCGGGGGTTGATGAGGTTTGGTTGGAATCATGAAAATAAGCGAAGTACAGACTAAAATATTGCAATTAAAGCGTGAAAAGGACATATGTATACTTGCACACAGCTACCAAGCGCGGGAGATCATCGAAATATCTGACTTTACCGGGGATTCGTATCAATTGAGCGTTGCCGCAGGTAAAGCCCCGCACAAAACGGTAGTCATGTGCGGAGTTCGATTTATGGCTGAAACAGTGAAAATCCTGTCACCGCACAAAAAAGTTATCCTCGCCAACGGGGGTGCAGGTTGCCCCATGGCGGAGCAAATGGACAAAGAGCTAATCGGCGCGGTAAAAAAGCAATTCCCCGATTACACAGTCGTTGCATATATCAATACGACAGCCGCTTTAAAGACAATTTGCGATGTATGCGTAACCTCATCGTCTGCAGTGACTATTATTGACAGAATCCCCAACGATAACATTTTATTTCTGCCTGACTGTAACTTGGGGGCATATGTCGCCGCGCAACTCCCTCACAAGAATGTAAAACTGTTGCAGGGGGGGTGTCCCATTCATGCGGCAGTAACGCGAGGGGATGTTGAAAAGGCGAAGTCCGCCCACCCTAATGCGGTTTTGCTTGTTCACCCGGAGTGTGTCCCCGAAGTGGTCAGGTTGGCTGATTTTACGGGTTCAACCTCCGCTATTATGGATTACGCAATAAAGTCAGACGAGCGGGAGTTTCTTATCGGAACAGAAATGAGCATAGCCGAGAACTTGCAGTATCTCTGCCCCGATAAGCGGTTCTATTGCCTGTCACAGAAATTGTTGTGTTCTAACATGAAGCTCACCACGCTTATTGATGTGCTGAATTGCGTAGAAAGTACAAGTGGCGGCGGCGAGGAAATAGTCCTTGATAACGAAACTATTGCATCGGCGAAAATTTGCATTGATAAGATGATTGAGCTTGGCGGGTAAGCCATATTAGTCACACTACCCTCCAACCCGTTCAAGCTTTCGCAAATTGCGGTCTTCGGCAAAATTATCGACCGAATATACAAACAAAATCTGTGAGTAGTTTTGTAACTCCACGAGTTCGGCTATATCGGTATTGATATACCGCATATCCAAAACGGTAATATGACTGTAATGGCTCGCCAAAAACGGTATCATCGAGTGGGCAAAGCTGTCTTTGAAAATGAGCAGGGATTTTTGTGTGGGTGCATCGGTAATGACTTCCATTATAGGGGAATTAAGCCCCATAAATGCCGCATACTTATCCTTTTTATCGAGAAATTCACGAAAATAGAGGGAATCCCGCTCAATAATTTCCGCGCCGTTGTTCACCCTTAAAAGCAACTCCCTGTCGTTGTCGGATGCGAGACTGAAAAATTGAATAATGTCGGGGGTTACGCGGAAATTGAGGGTTTTTGAGAAAAGAGTTCCCCTAAAATCCGACGAAGCGTGTTCTACATTAAACCTCCCGAAATCATGTGGCGTGATTCCTAATTTTTGTGCGGCGGCAAAATAGCCTAAATAAGAACCGTGGGTTGTCCAGTGGTGGTCAGTCCTGTAGTAGATATATCTGTCGGAATTTTCGGACAAATAGGTCATAACGCCAATAGATGTGAGATGAGCCAGATTGTCATAGCAATACCTTATAAGTGCGTCTTGATTACCGGGCTGTGAATTTGGCGGAAGGAGTTCTTTGTAAATCTCCGCCGCAGTAGGGACTAACATTATATGGCTTTCAGCCCCATAAATATCGCCCATTCTTTTAGCGAACCCGTCCACCGCGCGAAGAGTTAAGTCTACATTTTGAATCAATTCCGCTTCCTCACGCCATGATTGTATCATCCTGTCTCCTACGACAAAAACGCCGTTTATCTCGGTTTTGCCTTGAAGCATTTCGAGCTCGTTTTGCAGAATTATCCAATCCTCTCTTAACACAAACCTATCCGCAAACCACGAGTCAAAGCCGTTCATAAACTGTTTTCCTTTTATATTGTTGGGGGTTTTGTTGAAAAAATTCCTGAGATACCCGCTGAAATCCGGCGCGGAAAAGGTTGCGAGGTATCTGTTTTCGTTTTCGGAAAACAGCGGTGGCATAAACATAAAAGTAGCCGCGGGGAGTCCGATAATAAGCGCGGTGAACAACACAAACAAAATTTTCTTATGCAGATTTTTCATAGGGAAATATACTCCTGTTCAAAAATTAAAATATAAAAACGGATTATACCCGGCATTAACCAAATAAGCTGTGCATCCGATGAATATCGCCAGTATCACGGGAATTGTTCCGTAATCGACCAATGCGGGGCAACGCCTGCGAATCGCTTGAGCAACTGTTTTCGGCAACTCGGAGCAAGCGACAATACATATAGTGAACATTACCCCGTAATTCAAAATCATATACGCCGCCTGCTGGTCCAAGAACAGACCATTGCCGCCGATTCCCAGCATTAATCCTATATAAGAGGCAATATGGCTCAAAGTGGGTAACTCGAAAATCGGCCACATAAAAATAACCATTACCATAACATAAATATTTGACAAAAACCACGGCAACTTATCAAGGATTTTCCCTAAAAACAACTTTTCCGAAATAACGAGTACCCCCATAAAGACTCCCCATAAAATAAAGTTCCAGTTCGCGCCGTGCCATATCCCGGTCAACAGCCATACAACCCCTAAATTAATGAGCGTCCTGAGTTTGCCGCGGCGGCTTCCGCCCATTGGGAAGTACACATAGCTTTTGAACCAATTCCCGAGAGTAATATGCCATCTTCGCCAAAATTCCGATATACTAAGCGATGAGTAAGGATAGTTAAAGTTTTCGGGGAATTTAAACCCGATAATTTTTCCCAGACCGATTGCCATATCGGAATACCCGGAAAAGTCAAAATAGATTTGAAAGGTAAACGCAATTATGCCGAGCCAAGCAGTTGCGGTTGACATATGGGAATATTCGCCCGCAATAGCCATCCCTTTTACTGACGACCATAATATGCCTATATTGTTTGCTATGAGGACTTTTTTTCCAAGCCCCATTACAAAGCGGCAGATTCCCTCGTACACCATTTCAAGGGTGATTTCGCGCTTGTCTAATTCAAGTGCGACATCTTCATATCGCACAATAGGTCCGGCAACCACCTGCGGGAACATAGTCACGAATGCGGCGAAGTTAATCGGGTTTTTCTGGACTGTGATTCGCCGCCTATACAAGTCGATTGTGTAAGAAAGGGTCTGGAAAGTGTAAAAGCTTATTCCGATGGGGAGGGGCAAGTCAATGTTAAAAAGCTCCCGCCCGGCAATAAGGTTGATATTTTCAGCTATAAATCCGCCGTATTTGAACAACCCGAGAAGTGACAGGTTCATAATGATTGAAGTAATGAGCGCGGCTTTTCTGAGCTTTGGATTGTTGTCATACTTGTGCATAGCCATTCCCAGCAAATAGTCAAACAACACCGAAATGAGCAACACAAAAACGTAAAACGGTTCGCCCCACGCATAGAAAATAATACCTCCTATAAACAGCAGGGTGTTCCGCAAAAACTTAGGTGCGGCAAGATATGTCAAAAAAAACAGCGGCAAAAATAAAAACAAAAATGTAAGATTAGAAAATACCATTTTTACACCATCCCCTTTCGGCGAAAACGAAACATAAAAGTGCGTTTTCCGCACAACCTCAAATTTATTTTCAAACTAATTTACACCATCCCCTTCCGGCGAAAAAATTTTTCGTACTCTTTTGCGCTTAATGCGCATTTGTTGATTAGGTTGATTAATGCGCTAACAGACAAATTCTCGGGTAAATCCATAAACGCCAGCAATTCTTTGCGCTTTTTGGAGGAATTGGCTTTTCCGATTAAACCGCAATCAAACAAATCCTCTCTTGTGATTTTATTCTTCGGCGACTCACTTGAGCGAAATTTAACAAAAGCCTCACGCAAAACTGCGACACTCGTGTCCTCGACTTCAAGAGCATTCGGCACGTACACATGATAAACATCGCAATTGCTTAAACAATCGCTCAGATAGTTGCGGATTTGCCGCCCGGCATTGTCGGAATCGGTCAGCAGGATTACCCCTGCCGACTCGGCATATTTTTTAATCAAGTGAAGCTTTTTCTTGTCCTTGTACACGCCGAACCCGTTTACCGGGATAATAACAGCATCAATTACACTCTCAAGAACAGCGCGGTCATACCGTCCCTCGACTATTACCGCTTGTTTAATCTGCAATTTGTTCATATTCACCCATGCCCTTTCTGCACAAATGTGTCATAAAAGCTTCGTTCATATAGTCAACAACCGCGCAATCGCCCTTTCCATAATAATCCTATCGCTTACAGGCGATGATTTGAGCTTGTAATCCGCATCACACAACACAGCTACACACTTGCGAAGCTTCGCCCCGGTAATGCGGGTACTTGCCGACATTGCTTTGCCGACCGCCCACGCGCGATTGGGCGGGTATCCGAAGTCTTTTACGATTTGTTCCTGCCTTTTGCCCGCAGTCGAGCCTATTTTGGCGCGGTAAAAGTCAATAAAAGTCATTGACAATGACGACATAATCATAACAGGCGCGTTCCCTTGCTCTATTAATTCATCAAGCAAAAGCATAGCATTAGCCCCGCGCTTTGAGGTTATTTCAGCCGCAAGCGCAAACACTCCCGACTCAAGCTGCCGCGCAGTGAGCGTATCGATTGACTTTCGCGTAATTTCTCCCTTATAGTCCGCATAAGCGCAGAGCTTGTCCGTCTCGGCGGCAATAAGCGTGAGATTACGCAAGCATAACCGCGCCAAATGAGCGGCATTGTCACGGCTTATGACACAGCCTGAACGCGATGCCCGCTTTGCGATTAATTCAGCGGTTTTAATTTCGCTCATTTTTTCAAACCCGACTATTCCCGTTTTTTTGCCGTGTGCCTTTTCAAGTGCGGCAATGAGCTTTTTTGTTTTGGCTTTTTTTAAATCGGGTTGAATCCCCGTCAAATGGATAATAACACATACCGAATCGTCAACCTTTGACAGAACTTTCACCAAATCATCGACAGATGCCGCATCAAGCTTTTCAGCATCGAGGTCGTTAAGCATGATTACTTTTTTTTCGGCGAATACGGGAAGTGTTTCAACCGAATCGGCAAGCGCGCTTATATCGGGATTCCCGCTGAACCGCACGTAATTTAATGCATCGGGTTCATCGCCCTC
>WRLX01000105.1 GCA_009777415.1 Oscillospiraceae bacterium | reverse complement strand
TCAAGGATTGACAGAATTATGCGGTTAATCACCTCTGTTTCGCTATAGTCTTTTGCGGTCGATAAATCCCCGTTTATTCGGTAAACAGGCGGTCTGCCCACCGTTAAGTGTATGTCCGATGCACCATGTTGCCGCGCATTTAACACAATATCCTGAAACATTTCTTTTACCCTTGCCCTTTCTGCACAAATGTGCCTTGAAAGTTTCGTTTTCCGCAATTACGCAGATTTACTTTTAAACTTTTACCCTTGCCCTTTCTTTAACCCTTAATCTTAAAAGAAATACCGCTTGCGGAAAGATAGACTTCATTGCTTATATTGGCAATCCGCTGATTAACGTGACCTAAAATTGCCCTGAACCAACGCTGCTCCTCTTTTTCGGGAATGGGGCAAAACCCAAGCTCGGTTGAAATAATAAGCAGGTTTCCGTTATCTTCTTTAACTTGTTCAATCAATCCGGTAATTTCGTCAATCGCGTACTTTTCTATTTCACGCCTTAATGTCTCGTCCATTTTATCGCTGTCGGGGCATTTTTGTGTCACAATACGGTTTACATACGCGCCGAGGTTATCAAGAATAGAAAATTTGCGGTATTTTATCAGCTCGGTGAGGTTTTCGGCGGCAAGCTGTATGTCCCATTCAATTCCGCGCGATTCACAGTTATACTTGATTCTGTCCGAGATTTCCTTGTCCATACTCCCCGCAATCGACATATACAGCACGTTGTCGCAGGCTTCGAAGAATGCCGTTGCCCAACGTGTTTTACCGCTTGATGCGCCCCCTGTAATAAAAGATATTTTCGCCATATTTTTACCATTTCCCTTTCTGCACAAATGTGCTATAAAAATTCGTTTTCCCATTTAACAAGGATTGCTTCGCCATGTTTTCACCCTTTCCCTTTCTGCACAAGTGTGCTTTCGCTTATAATTTTTTCTTGATTCTCAAGACATTATTGTTGCCGTTTCGTTCGTACTCAACCGAATCCATGATATTTTTTACCATAAAGATTCCTAACCCACCTATCGGGCGTTCGTCCGCCGAAAGCGTAATATCGGGTTCGTCCGCCGAAAGCGGGTTGTACTCCGTACCACTGTCTTCAAATTCAATTGTGATAATCCCACCGCAGTCATTTCCCGTATCTTCATTGCCCTCATCGTCTACCGCAACGCGGATTATCACGCTGCCGACTGTGGGGTTATAGGCGTAGCGGGCTATGTTGGAAAAAATCTCATCAATAACAATCCCGATTTGATTACCGGCTTTGGGCGTACATTCACCCATGTTCGCTCTGACAAAATCCAACACAGAATCCAACTTTTCAATTTTCGCCTCGACAAAAAGCTCTTTCATACCTTACTTCCTCATCAACCTTTATACTTTAGTATAAGCATGGTTATATCATCGAATTGCGGTGCACCGTCCGCGAAAGCATCAATATCTTCCTTAACCTCTTTTATAATCCCCGACAGGGTATCACTTTTGCAACTGTTCAGCTTTTGATGCAGGCGCGGGTCACCGTAAAGCTCATTATTACTGTCCGTTGCCTCGGAAATGCCGTCGGTAAACATAAACAACTCATCACCCGGCTGTAGCACAAATTCGCCCTCTTTATACCGCATATCCTCCATTCCCGCCAAAGGAAACCCAGGCTTAATTTTAACCCAATCGTACTTGCCGTCGTGTTTTTGAAGCGGAGGATTATGTCCTGCATTCACAAAAGTGAAATTCCCGGTTTTTATGTTAAAATACCCCATGAACACTGTTACAAACATACCCGCATCATTGTTTGCGCAAAGGATGTTGTTTACTCTTTCGAACACTTCTTTAGGAGCGAACCCCTGTTGTGCGGTATTTTTGATTAATGTCTTTGCTATTACCATAAACAACGCCGCGGGAACTCCTTTTCCCGAAACGTCCGCAATAACAACCGCAAGCGTATCCTCATCTACCAAGAAAAAGTCATAAAAGTCACCGCCGACTTCTTTTGCGGGAGTCATGCTCGCGTAAATGTCAATCTCTTTTAAATCCGGAAAAGCGGGGAATATACAAGGCAGCATACTGACCTGTATTTTAGTTGCAACGCTCAATTCCGCGCCAATCCTCTCTTTTTCCGCAGTAACGGCAGTTAAGTTTTCGATATAAGCAATCAAGTCGGTTGTCATTTTCTCCATGCTTTTTGAAAGCGTTTCAATTTCATCACCCGTCTCAATATCGCTTACAATAGGATGTAATTCACGGCTGTCATCTTTGTCCCCGCTTACAAAGCTGTCTGCCGCTTCGGACAAACGCTGAATAGGCGCGGTAATCTTTTTGCGGAGGTAGGCGATTGCCAAAAGGGTAAACGCCGCCATTATAGCCGACGCGCCGATGCATACCGTTATCACATAGAAACGCAGGGTTGCGTAAATATCGTCCATGTTTATTTCCGAGGCAATAATCCCCGCATACTGCCCTGTCGAATCCATGACAGCGCAGTATGCCCCCATCATGTACCCGTATTCCGACACATTGGGAATTATCCATATTTCGTCCTGTATTAACGCCAACGCAATTTCATCGGGAAGCCTGTCTTCATCGGCAAGCGAGACTATAAAGCTGTTTTCGGAAAGGGATTCTATGTCTCTTTCGGTATAAGCATTCAAATAGTATACCATTTTGCCTTCGTCCGTAACTTTGAAAAAGTAAAGCCCGGTAATATCGGTGGTCTCTTTTATGTTGTTGAATACAATTTGGGTGTTGATATAACGCTGACTTTTTTCCCCCGTTTCGAGACATTCCCGCATATCATCCGCATCTATATAAGTGAGACCGAGCCGCAGGACTGCCGCCGCAAATTTTGCGTTTGAATCAAAGACCGAGTTCATATAAGTCCTGTAACCTATATAGCCAACCGCAGAACTCAGCATGACGGCAAACAGGCACATTATAACTATTAACTTTCTGCTTAAACCCCTAAACACAATTTTACCCTTGTCCTTTCTCGAGAAGATTTACTTTCAAACTTTTACCCTTGCACCTTCCGCGTAGGAATTGACTTCAAACTTTTACCCTTGTCCTTTCTTTCTTCACTTATCGCGGCTTTTGTCCCTTTTCGGCTTTAATCCTGACTTTATCGTCATACATTCGCTTATCGGCAACTTCAAGAATATCGGATAATTTATAACCGTCATCCCCAAATGCCGCACCTGCCGCAATTGAACAGTGAATCCCATCCTCACGTTTGTTTAATTCCGCGAGTCCCGCCCGCCATTTCGTAAGAAATTCGTCAATATCGTTTTCCGCGCAATTAGTAATCACCGTTACAAATTCATCGCCGCCTAATCTGAACGAATGTACATTCCCGCCCGAAACATTGATTAGGCTTTCTGCCGCTTTTTGCAAAAGCAAGTCCCCCGCATGATGTCCTTTGTTATCGTTGTAATACTTCAAGTCGTTTACATCAAAAAATATAATTCCGGCACTTTTGGCATGGCTTGACAGACTCCCCGTAAAATCGTGGAACTTGTTCGCTCCCGGCAATCCCGTAAGCGAGTCAAGCTCAAGCCGTTCAAGCAGTCGGCGGTAATACGCAACCAAGCCATTGGCTTCCTTAACCAACAGCATTAAGTCTTTAATCTCTTCACCGGCATCCGCCATAAATTCATTTATCAAACTCATTCTTTTACCCTTGACCTTTCTGCACAAGTGTATCTCTGAAAGTTTCGTTTTCCGCAATTACAACGACTTACTTTCAAAGTTTTTACCCTTGACCTTTCTGCACAAGTGTATCTCTGAAAGTTTCGTTTTCCGCAATTACAACGACTTACTTTCAAAGTTTTTACCCTTGACCTTTCTTGAGCTTTCTATTCAATGTTCAAAACGCTGTCAAATCCGGTCATCTCAAACACTTCGAGAATCGCTTCCGACACATTAATAAGTGTCTGTTTCCCACCTTTTTCTTTTGACTTTTTTTCACCCATGAGCAATACGCGTAATCCCGCCGATGAGATATACTCAAGCGCGGCAAAATCAAGGGTGACATTTTGCATCGTTTCATACGCAGGGATTAAAACCTCCTCAAGTTTTGGCGCGGTCATTGACTCAACTCTCCCTGTAAGTGTAAGCGTTGCAGTGTTGTCTGTTTCGGTTTTGATTACATCAAGCATAGTGTAATCCTCCTTTGTTTAATTAATTTTATTTTTTTTAGGACAAGTCCTTAATTGATTTTTTAGTCGCCGTCACTTTTTGAGAAACTTAAGGAATTTAAGAACCTCGGTAATGTCGATTTTTCTTTTTCTGATAAATGCCGCGACTGCTCCGCCTGTTGCTACTGCCGCCGAGCCGCCCATCACTGTTGCGGCAATGGGGAATCCGCCGTTATCATCAAGCGTTTTGTTGTTCAACAAAGACATAACCTCAGGCGGTAATCCGGGAGGCAGTGGACTCACTTGTCCCCCCTCTCTCGGATTGTCACCGCTTGACTCATCATCACCGTCACTGCGTGAGCGGACGGGTGCATTGGAATTGGTATTTCCGTTTGTATTTGCGGGGAGGGATGGTTGTGCATTCCCCTGCGAAACGGGCAGGTATATTTCGCCCGAGTTTTGCGTATCGGGTAAAATATCGTTGTTATTATTAGGCGAAGAGTCGTCTGAATCCCTTTCATGTGTGCGTACCGGACGATTGCTCGACGGAGTGTCGACTATCGGTGCGGCAGACGGGACAGCGGCGAGTATATAATTGGAAAATCTCGATAAACGCATATAGATAAATCTGCCGTCATCCGAAATTTGTATATCAACTTCAATTAACTCAAAGCTCCCGTCTTCGTTTTCGTGGATTCCGAAAACCGTAAGCTCATAACCATCGCCAGTTAATGCCAAGAACTCTTCGGGAATTGCAAACGCAATGTTTACGGTGCCGTCGCCGAGGTCGGTTATTCTGTCGCCGTCCTCTTCTAACGTAATATCGAGAATAAAGAATGCCGTATCTTCGGTACTTACGTTTTCGCCGCCGATATTCTCAATTAAGACAGCAATTTCCTCTTGCAATTCCTCAAACCCTTCTAAATTTTGGATAGGCGCGAAAATCTCTTCAATTATAAGAATCAATGCCGACGGGTTATCAACCCCGGAAATGCTCGCCGAAATGTCAACACTTATATCTTCGGGAATGTCCAATTCAAGCTCTTCGCCGTCATCCTCGAAAAGCTCCAATGGTGAAACATCGGAGGCTGTAGTAACCTCTGCAGTCGTTGTCGCGGCTGTAGTAGTGGTTGCCTCTGTAGTAGTTGCCGCTGTCGTGGTAGTTGCCGCCGTAGTCGGCACGGTAGGTGTCGGTGTCGGTTCGGTCGGGAGCGGTGTTGTCCCAATCGGGATAGTTGTTGAATCGGTTGGAACAGATGTTGGCTCGGTGGGAACAGTTGTAGTATCAATTGATATTGTAGTATCAATCGGGCTTGTCGTTGTATTAACCGGAATAGTCGTAGTCGGTGTAGGTGTCGTAGTCGGTGCAGGTGTCGTAGTCGGTGCAGGTGTCGTAGTCGGTGCAGGTGTAGTAGTCGGTGCTGGTGTTGTAGTCGGTGCTGGTGTTGTAGTTGG
>WRLX01000104.1 GCA_009777415.1 Oscillospiraceae bacterium | reverse complement strand
GTCTTGTCTAATCAGGCAAAGCCCGATTAGGACTTTTCTCGCTCAAATGGCTCTGTGTCTCGTCTGCCTTCGGCAGACAACCGACACAGGTAGCCGATTAAGTCGCAACTTATCGTGCGACTTAATAATTATAAGAACCTGTCATCATTATATCATCTTTAAGCAATGCTGTCAACCCCAAAAATTCGGTCTTTCTTCACTCGCTCCGCAAAGCTTCAACAGCGTCTCTCTTAGATGCCATTCTCGCGGGGAGGTGTCCGCCTAATACAGTAAGCGTTGTACTTAAAATCAGCAATCCGATTACATGGATTATATTAAGCTGTGCCACTCCGGGTAGGTTTGTCATGTCCTCAATGATATAATTCGCGGGGAACGTCAACAGCCATGCAATAAAAACGCCGATTAACCCGGAAAACGCGCCGATTAAAAACGTCTCAGCATCGAAAACCCTTGTGATGTCTTTCTTTCTCGCACCCAAAGCGCGGAGTATACCTATTTCCTTGGTACGCTCAAGCACAGAAATGTAGGTTATGATTGCAATCATAATCAAGCTGACTACAAGAGATATTGCCGCAAAAGCGATTAATACAATAGTGACCGCGCTTATAATTTCCGACATGAATCCCAAAATCATGCCCGCCATATCGGTGTATATAATCTGTCCGCAATCGTCCTCATGCTCTTCATCATCGCATACACAACTCTTTCCCTCATTCCAACTGTCAAGGTATTCAAGGAGTTGGTCTTTTTTCTCAAAGCTTGCGGGGTAAAGCATTATTGTAGCGGGTACGGTGTCCGCCCCTAAAATACTGAGAAGCATATCGCGGGGAATCTCTTCGCTGACACCCGGCATACTCGGGAAAACCCCTTCCTCCCGCTCAAGCTGAATTTTGACAATATCCGAATCCTGTGCCCTTTCTATTACATACTCGTTTAAATCATCACTGTACGCAAGCCCGGCAGAAATTAACCCAATTGAAGAATCCGGCGACTGGCGGACTATTCCCACTATTTTGAGCGGTACGCTGTCGCCGCTGTCCCACATTGACTGTAAGTCGCTGTTCGGCACAAAAAAGCTGACGGGTTCTGCCGTCTCTGCAATTTCCGCCGTTTCATCCGTCGGAAGATTATAAAGTTCCGGCAATCCATCCGGCAGCATATCGTCAAATCCTTCAAATCCCTCAAATTCTCCAAAACCCACGCCGAAATCAAAACCCTCAATCGCCTCAAAATCTCCGAAGTCTTCAAAGTCCCCAAAATCTGCAAAATCGGTAGCCAAAGCGGACAAATCGCTGATTTCACTATAGAAATCATTGTTGTGAATCATTCTCAGCTCGGTGTTCAGTATTTCATCAAAGGGAATGCTCTCACGCTCGGTATCAAATCCGAGTTGCTCAAGAACATTAACCGTGAGCCTGCCGTCATTGCCGACTACCATAACCAAATCGGTGGGTTCAACAGGGTAGCTCCCGTGTAAAAGCTCGTAATTGCGTTTAAGATAGCTTTCCCCGTCACCCAACGTCTTGGGATATGCCGACAATCCCGCGTTTGCAATTGAACCCATCGAAGTCCCGCTGTCAAAGCTCATGCTCCCGCTCATCATCGACATAACCGTCGGAAATACAATTGATGCGACTTCATCATCGTCCCTGCGCAACACATTAATTCCCGCAAGCCGCACATAACCTACGGAAGAGCAGATTTCGGGTTCAACACTTTCCAAAAAGTCAATATAGTCATCGGTGAAGTGGTTTATATGGGTGTTGTAAAAGCTTGACGGGTCAAACACAATTACCTCGGACGGAGGGACACTGTCCCTGTTGCGGCGACCTCCCCCCGCTTCGTGGAATTCATCATGGTTAAACTCGGCAATCTCCGGGGTAATAAGTATCGGAAACTCCGACAAAGCATCTTCCTGAAACTTATCAATTTGAAGCTGGAATCCGTTAGAAAGGCTTAATATAACAGCTATGCCTATTATTCCTATGCTTGACGCAAACGCGGTCAAAAAGGTTCTGCCTTTTTTTGTGAGTATATTGTTGCCGGAAAGCTTAAGCGCGGTCAAAAAGCTCATGGCAGTCTTCTTCAATTTGAACATATCCGGTTTCGGCCGCTCAATATGCGGTTTAGAATCAAATACAACTACACCGTCCTCAAACTTAATCGTCCTGTCGGAATACTCCTCGGCTATTTCGGCGTTATGCGTCACCATTATTACGAGGCGTTCCTTAGAAAGACTTTGTATCAGGTTCATAATCTGCTTGCTTGTCGCGCTGTCAAGTGCACCCGTGGGTTCGTCGCAAAGCAGTATTTCCGGGTCATTCGCCAACGCCCGCGCAATCGCAACACGCTGCATTTGCCCCCCCGAAAGTTGATTGGGCTTTTTGTGCAGATGTTCTTTCAGCCCGACTTCCGTCAAAACCTCAATTGCGCGTGAACGCTTTTCGGTTTTGGAAACTCCCGAAAGTGTCATTCCCAATTCCACGTTCGCCACAATGCTTAAATGAGTAATCAAGTTGTAGCTTTGGAACACAAAGCCGATTGAGTTATTGCGATATGCGTCCCATTCCCCGTCCTTAAAACTCGCCGTCTTCTTTCCCTTAATCGTCATTTCCCCCGAATCATAACGGTCTAACCCGCCTATTATGTTCAGGCAGGTAGTTTTCCCCGAGCCGGATGCGCCGAGGATTGCGACAAATTCCCGCTCGCGGAACGCCATACTTATCCCGTTGAGAGCCACTGTCTCAAATTCGCCGACTTTGTAGGTTTTCTTTACATTTTTGAGTTCTAACAAATTTTCACCATAACCTTTCCGCGCTGATATGCGCTGATTGAAATTTTCTTTCAATCTTTCTTATTAATATTATTGATTATCATTGATTTTTTTGAACAGATTTACCGCTTCATTATACCCCGCCATAATCGTTTCGAGCTGCGGCTGTGTTAATCGCGCTTTTTTGAACATTTCACACAGCTTACTGTGAATGGTGTTAGCCTTTTCCTTGCCGAGTTCGGTAAGCTCCAGCATGACTACCCTTTCGTCATCACTGCTCCTCTTACGTGTAATCAGCCCCATTTGCTCCAGCCTTTTGCATGAAGCGGAAAAATTGCCTTGATTGGTATTAAGTTTTTCCGAAAGCCGCCCTATTGTGTGAAAATCGCCCGATTCCACCGCCATAACAGTGATAGCCTGAAGCTCCGACAATCCTACAGACTGCAATATGGGGGTAGCGGCTTTGTCCATCTCGGTTTTTATTACCCTTACAAAATCCCACACCCTACCGTTACAATGCTCAAGCTCCACAATTTTACCTCCTACTAAATAATATTTACTTTAAATATTATATCATGAAAATTATATTTGTCAATAGGTTTTTGAAATATTTTTAAAAAATAAAAATCGAAACTACTTGATTTTATTAAATGGATATAGTATAATTAGATAAACGGCGGTTCAGGGTTTGAAAATAATCCTCGGTAAATGAGGAAATTTGATTTTTATGGCATACTTGAAAAGTGTGCGGAAAGGGCCGGAAAGGGGTAAAGTTTGAAAGTAAATCTACGTAAATATGGAAAACGAAACTTTAGTCGGCACGTTTGTGCAGAAAGGGAATGGGTAAAAGTATGAATATAGACAACATCGGAGTAGAAAACGAGGTTGACTCGAGCGAGCTTGGGTTACTTGAATTCTTGGTGGGGAACGAATACTTCGGCATAAACATAGCGAAAGTCAGCGAGATTATTATCCATTGCGATGTAACCCATGTCCCGAGTGCGCCTAAAGCGGTCGAGGGGGTTTTCATGCACAGGGATAAGCTTGTGACCGTTATTGACCTGCATGAGGTTTTAGAAATTGAAAAACCCGAAAGAGAAAGAACATTGTTGGTAGTCTGCGATTTTGACCAAGTCAGCATTGCTTTTGACGTAACCAACGTCAACGGGATTCAACGTCTTAAATGGGAACAGGTGGAAAAGCCGCCGTCAGTCAGCGGGAATACAGAAAACAGCCTTGCTACGGGAGTCGCCAAAATCAATGACAAGATAATAATGATTCTTGACTTTGAGAAGATTGTCTGCGACATGAACGCGGGGAAGGAATTTGAAATCGGGGAGGTACATGAAATTGAAACTCCCGACAAATTCGACTACAGCCGCAAGGTTTTAGTAATTGAAGACTCTGTGTTCCTTAACAGAGTCGTCTGCGATGCGCTGAAAAAGGTAGGGTTCACCAATGTTTCTCAATTTTACAACGGCAAAGAGGCATGGACATACATTACCGGGCTTAAAGGCGGCAATAACTTGGCACGCACCCTCGGCGGCATAATCTGCGATATAGAAATGCCGCAAATGGACGGGCATACGTTAGTAAGGCTGATTAAAGGTGACAAAGAATTGGCAAAAACCCCTGTTGTCATGTTCTCATCGCTTATTCACGACAATATGCGGCAAAAAGGGGAAACAGCGGGAGCAGATGCGCAATTTTCAAGGGCGCAGCTTTCGGAGTGTATCAAGACACTTGCCGATTTAATGAGCAATAACGAATAAATAAATTTAACAAAGACAAGGCAGGTTTGTGCAACCTGCCTTTTTTGTTGTCAAGGTATTGACATTTCCAATTTTATGAAGTACAATACACAACATATGGAAGGAGATGTGAATGCTAACACTAAAAATCTGGTTTATTCGACTTGAAAAAATTCTCATGAGAATAAACCGAATAAGAAAGCAACACAAAATGTGGCGCAGGCACGCTGTAATAAGTGTCATTACCATGGCAGCGAGTATATCGACAATATTGCTGATGACTGGTGTGTTGTTTTTTACAAACGATGTATTGATAATGACTGATGATTATGACGAGCCTAAGAAATTTTTCACAATGAAAGAAAACGCAGAAGACATTTTAGCCGAATTCGGCTATGAAAAGGAAGAGCATGACAGAGTAGTCCACGGCAAAAACGAAGACGGACGTAACTCAATTGAGATTGTAAAAGGGTTCGGGGTTGAAATTATCGCAGACGGGAACAAAACCATCGCAACTGCAATTCCGGGCGAGACGTACAGCGAGATATTAGAGGAGTACGACATCGAAGTCGGCGAGTTTGATGCAGTTATAACAGGGGAAAAAACGATTAGGGTGGTACGCGGATTCGGCGTTGACGTAAAAGCGGACGGCAAAAGCGTAAAAGTAAGGGCTCTTGAAGCAAGGGCGGCAACCGTAGACGACATTCTGCAAAGCGCGGACATTACTGTGGGCAAAGGCGATGTAATCAATATGCCGTTCAATGAAACGGTTACAGAGGGCGATGAAGTTATAGTGGGCAGAGTCACCTATAACGTAAGAACCTACAAAGAAGAAATTCCCTATGAAACATCGGTCGAGTTTTCCAACCTTTTGGAAATCGGCGATACTGAAATTACAGAGGGAATCAACGGTGAATACTCTGTCAGACTTCGCGAAAAGATGATTGACGGCGAAGTAGTAACCTCTGAGGTTTTGCACGAAGGAGTAGTGAAGGAAGCTCAAACAAAAGTGATTACCCATGGGACGGCATTAAAAGTCCCCTATTCCAAGCGAGATTTTCCCGAAATTCGTCTCGAAAAC
>WRLX01000103.1 GCA_009777415.1 Oscillospiraceae bacterium | reverse complement strand
CAGGGGGCGCACACAACGGGATTATCTTGGTCATCGACTTTCCCCCGGACGTTAAAGCAACGCTGCCAAATATTATATTCTCCCATAAGCCAGAATTCCGGTTCGTTGTAACGAAGCTCACCGTGATAAGGATCATAACCGGGACCGCTTACATGCGGAAGCTCCGGAACCGGTAATTCCCCACCGTGTTTATTATTCTTAAGTGGCCCTTCCATCACGTGAGCGGCGTTGTCAGCCCACGTTTTGGCGGCGATGTCGTAGTGCGGCATCTCAGCACCGTGCAGATTATACCCCATCGGAATCAAGAAGTTATTCTTCACGAAAGGCCAAGTTACAATGGTATATCCTCCCCCCGTGGCCGGTGCGGAATACACAACCTCCATATCAAGAGCGTAGTTGTTGTTATACCACTTTGTGTAATTAACCCCGAACATGGCGTTACCTTTGCCATCGGGATTCTGTATGGTATAATCCACCATAACAACATCTTCGTTAGCGTCAGCGAACGTTTGGCTATCGTCATTTAAGGCCGGGACCTTCGAGTCCAGCGTCTCCGGCCCCGTCCTGTCCGGCTCGGCGATTCCGCCCACGCGCCCGATTTGGTCGGTGGGGACGTATCCCGCGTCGATGGACTCGTTCAAGGCGACGTTGTTCACGATTGCGGGCGGTTCGGTGGGATGGTCCGCGTGGTTCACATAGGCTACAATTCCACCGGCAGCGGGGGTTTCACTCGCCCCAATCAAGTCACTCCCCGCTGTGAGCTTTCCGGCGAAGTAGGTGTACTTCACGGTGTTGCCGCCGGAATTCTTCCCGAGGATTCCCCCGGCTTGGGCGTAGCCGGCTACGTCTGCCGTGGAGTAGGAGTTGACGATGGAGTTTATGGTCATTCCATTTCGGGAGGGAGGGGCAGTCACACTTTTGGCATGACCAACGAGTCCGCCCGCAACCGTCCCGGAAACCTTGCCTTCTGTGTAGCACCGCTCGATTATGGTATCTCCTCTGATTTCTCCGGCGATTCCCCCGACAAATTTATTCGCTCCACCGGTAATCGTGCTTATCCGGGGCGCGCTCTCGAGAACGTAGCAGTCGCTAATATTGGTTTCGTCTGCGGCATTGTTCACGATTCCGCCGACGTTGCCCGCACCGGAGATTTTGGCGTCTACCAAGGTGACGTTTTTGATAGCCGCTTTTTTATTAGTGTACCCGAAGAGTCCCCCCTGCGTGGAGGTCAGTCCGATGATGGCGTGACCGTTGCCGTTGAACAACGAGCCGGCGAACGGGGTGTCTTCCGTGCCGATGGGTGTCCAGTCCGGGTGCGCGCTCAAGTCTATGTCCCCAGCGAGCCTGATGGTGCTTTTGGAGAAGTCTTCGTCTTTGAAGTCGCAAGGGGTGTTGTCATTTGCTACACAAGCGTCACAATAATCCTCGCCGTGAGATACAGAGCAACCGCCGTCGCCTGTATTGACGATAATCGCAAGCCCTAAGAGGTCTTCGAGGGTCTGGATTACGTAGGCTGTTTCGTTAGGCGTTGCATTGGTGTACCACTCCAGGTCAGGCACGGGCGGCGCTATTGTTGTCTCTTCCGGGTTTGCGTGGATTGTGTAGGTCGGGATATTGTAGATTATCCCGATAGACAGGGCAATTGCGAGTGCCGTTACTGCAGCGAGCAGACGGAATTTTGGGTTCGTTTTCGTTTTCGTTTTCATTTTCATAGGGGGGTCTCCTTCGTTTCCGATGGCTTAAAATTTTACATTCTTACTTACATTCTTATAGTATATTACGTTATCGGTCGATTGTCAAGCAAAAAATCGTAAAAACTCAGAAAGAATTTGAAAAGAATTTTCCAAAACCTCTTGACAAGCAGAAGAGAGTAGTGTATAATAATTCCGGTAATGTGGTGTCGCCAAGCGGTAAGGCAACGGACTCTGACTCCGTCATTCGAGGGTTCAAATCCTTCCACCACAATGCCAAACAAGAGTTCGACAAGGGCAGGCTTTGCTTGCGCTTTCGAGCTTGACGAAGGCAAAAAGGGTGCAGAACAAAGGTCGGCTTTGCCGAGCTTTTTCTGCCCGACCGGTTCTTATTCAGAACAGTATACTTATGTGTTAAACAACCGTTAAAATCCCCCTTTTCAACTAAAAAAGGGGGATTTTAAGAAGCTGTTATCCGTGTCGCAGAAAGAACAGCTTCTGACGGGAAGCGGCGGCTGTTACAGCCTTTCTTCGATATAGGCAATCGGGTCAATCCATGCGTCGTTTCTTTTTACTGCAAAGTGCAGCGAGGGTGGGTCGGCTATCTCCGCTTCGGCAGTGTTCCCTACAAGCCCGATAACGTGACCCGCCTCGACTTCCTGCGCTTCTTGGACTTTTACGTCTTTGTCAAGCCCCATATAGAGACTCAACACTCCGTCACCGTGGTCAATTGTGATACATATTCCCCACATGGCGTTGGTGTACACCTCGCTGACTGTTCCGCGTTGCATTGCTTTTACTTCTGTGCCGAGGTTTGCCGCGATGTCAACTGCGTCATGAGTCCGCCATACTCCCAAGGTGTTGGACTTGACTAATTCCCCGTTGCTGAAAGGGTTGATAATATCGCCCTCAACAGGCATTATTTTCGGGGATTCGGGTCTGATGAACCGATTGGCTTCTTCGGCCGACTCTAAATCATGGGGTTCGATTGCTCCGCGAATTTGCTCGGTTTGTTCTTCCGCGACCCCGACCGGGTTATTGGCGGCTTCTGCCTCTGTTTCCCGCGGAATCCCGCCTTGCGGATTTTCTACTGCCGCCGCTTCCATTTCAAAATCGGGGTCTCCCCCGTTTTCACTGAGCCTGTTCACCGCCGAATTGTAAGCTATATACGCCGATACACCAACTGCCGTTATGCTCAATACAAGTGCCGTGGCAAATCCTCTGCCTTTAAAAAATTTCCGTAATCCTGAAAATCTCACCTTTTTCATACTTTTACTCTTTCCCTTTCTGCACTAACTGTGCGTTAAAAATTCGTTTTCCCATTTACCGAGGCTTGGCTTTTTAAGTTTTACTCTTTCCCTTTCTGCACTAACTGTGTGTTAAAAATTCGTTTTCCCATTTACACAGAAAAATTTACAAACTTAGTTTCCTTTCCATAAATGTAGTGTTGTTATTCGATTGCGGTTTGTACATCTTGCACAATAATTAATGGCGAATTGCACAAGAAATACAAGATTACAAAAAAAGTATTAACATTTTTGGGAGGAATATACAGAAAAAAATAGAAATTTTGTTAATTTTTTTTAAGTGCTTGCAATTGCGATGATTATGTGATATAATGTATGCTGTAATTGTTATAACCGTATTATTAGAATGGGGGGAAACCTTGATAGTATGCATGAATACAGTATGTCCGAAAAAAACAACATAATGGCTTTCCTTGAGAGAAATCCCGACCTTTTTAAAGAAATGGGTAATATTGGAATGGGTCACGCCTGTACCGCTGTCTCGCAATTGCTCGGTATCAAGGTCAACCGCTCCATACCCGCTGTCTGGACTCTTACTAAAGAAGAGGCTGCCGGATATTTTGAGCTTTTTGAAGGTGGTTCTATAGGTGTACGCCTGACCCTTCATGAAGACGTTGACGGCTCGATAATACATATCGTGAGCCTCCCGTTCGCGGCTACTCTTATAGAAAAATTCTTTTTTAAGGAAGTCGCTTCTATTGAAGAAATTGATGAGGTGGCGATGTCTGTGGTTCAAGAGATGACAAATATTACCACGGGTTCGTTTGTCAACTCGATTTCTTCCATGACCGGGTTGTTTATTGATATTTCTACTCCGCATTTTTGCAGCGATTTAAAAAAGGAAGCGTTAATTGACGTACCCGAGAAGATGATAGTCGTTGAAAACCGCTTTTTAATAAATATGGGGAGTATCAGCAGTGAGCTGATATTCATGCCCAAGCGTGAATCGCTCGGTTTAATCGCCGAAAAGCTTTGTCAGAGGTATGGAATTGAAATCCCCGATGATATTGTTTAAGCGGGAAAACGAATTTCTATAGCACACTTGGTGCAGAAAGGGCAGGGGTAAAAAACCTTGAAACCTGATTCACGGTAAATGGGGAAAACGAATTTCTATAGCACACTTAGTGCAGAAAGGGCAGGGGTAAAAAGCCTTGAAACCTGATTCACTGTAAATTGGGAAAACGAATTTTTATAGCACACTTGGTGCAGAAAGGGCAGGGGTAAAAAGCCTTGAAACCTGATTCACTGTAAATTGGGAAAACGAATTTTTATAGCACACTTAGTGCAGAAAGGGCAGGGGTAAAAGTATGGGGACGCAGTTTTTTTGGTTTTATGATATACTTTTGGCGGCGATTTTGTTGGGCGTTGTGTATATGGCGGTCCGAATCGGCTTTGTAAAGAAGGTTGCGGGTATTGTCGGCGTAATCCTCGCTTTTACGGTTGCAATGGGGGTTAGCGCGCCTGTCGCCGAGTTGGTGTACGATAATTGGGTCGCTCCCGGCGTAATCGATAAAGTCAATTATACTGAGGCGGAAACACTGCCGGGTTCTGCGGGTGCGGCATTTGCCGCATTGAGGAATGCCGATATGTCACAGGCGTTGGTTTCGGGGAACAGTATTGCGGCGATTGAGGCGGGGATTGTCACGGATGCAGACGGGAGCGTGACATTAGACCTGTCCGATGTTGATTTAAGCCAAACGGGGATTGCCGACGGTGATTTAAGCTTTTTCGGGCTTGATTCAAAGTTCGCGCTTTTGCCTGTAAGTCTCGGAAAAGTCGATGTAAGCGCAACAGATTATTCCAAATACGAGCTTGAAGACATAATCTTGGCGCGGATTATGTCCCACAGAATCGCAGAGCGAGCAAAGTCCAATTATGAAGAGCTTGAACAAATTCTTGACAACACTATTCCGGGGTTTGCGCAAGCGGCACAAGGCGGAACTGATACGGTATCGCTGTTGATAATCAACATAATTAACAATCACGAGGACAGTCTTCAGTCGGTAGTAAACGAAAACATAGTAAGGCCGACTGTTCTAATCCCGCTTAAATCGCTGATATTTACGATAGTGTTCGCTTTAGTCAATGTTTTGGTTTCGGTAATAGCAAAAGCGTCCCAAATAATAGATGCGATTCCCTTAGTCGGCAAGGCGAACCACTTTTTAGGCGGAATGTTGGGGTTAGTTGAAGCCGCGGTTGTGATTTTTATGGTTTGTATAGCGATACGGATAATAATATCTTTTACGGGGGACAACATTATCTTCCTTAATAGTATGACAATTGAAGAGACTTTTATTTTCAAACACGTATACAACATTAAATTTTTAATGATTATTTAGTAAAGGAACTACCCTATTATGAGATGCAACAGATGCAGGAAAAGAATGGCTGTCGTTTTTATAACGACAATGCAGGGAAATGAAAAACATAACGAAGGCTTATGTATTGTCTGCGCTAAAGAGCTCGGAGTCCCTCAGGTGAGCGAGTATATGAAGCAGATGGGGCTTTCCGAAGACGATATTGAGGAGGGCTATAAAGCATTGTTCGGAGGCGATGAGATGTTCGACTTTGACGATGATGACGATGACGATGACGAAGGAATTCCTTCGTCA
>WRLX01000102.1 GCA_009777415.1 Oscillospiraceae bacterium | reverse complement strand
AACATTGCGTTTTTCGCTACTGTCCCTGCTTCGCTTCTTTGTGCCTTTTTAAAAATTTTCCGAATTCCATAAATTTCTAAAAATATTTTTCAAAAAGGGCTTGACTTTTCATAGTTGGTCTCCTTTATATTTATTACAAACTCTTTTTTTAATTTTATCTGTAACAAACTTCATAGGGTAATACTCAAGAAAAGCTTAAAGAAAAGGCGTGACCAATCCATCTGGCTACCCCCATTATACCTTAAAAGTCGAAAAAAGTCAAGCTCCAAAATCTGCGTTCCCGCCGAACCCTATCAGAAAAGCCCTGTTTTTATCGAAACAGGGCTTTGTTTAGGGGGAGGCGGTCGGTTGAATTATATCGTCATTCACGAGCGGATTCACTATAAGAAGGTTTGCGTTGGGGGTGTTGGTTTGCATTGAACCGCAATTAATCTGCACAGTGCAATTCATGGAATATACTGCGAACGGCGGATTACGACAGCCAGTGTTTAAGAGCTTACGGTGGGATTGAAGTCACTGGAATACCGCACAAAAATCCCCCACTCTTCAGCCTTTTCGATTTCGGCTTTCATGCCGTTGCTAATTCGCTCACCAAAGCACCACAACTCATCGCAAACCCGCAACAAATCAAACCCTAACTCCAACCCCAACTGCCGTTCTTTCGGCGAATTATCATCGAGAAACTGCGGGTATAATAAATGTGATGCAATCGGATTAAACCCGCACTCAGCCACGAATCGGCAGTATCGGCGAGCGTTCTTGATGTTGGTTTCGATGTCACCCGCATATTGCGAGCATATGTAAATTCGTTTCATAATTCCTCACACAACGACAATTGCTCACCATCATCTTCATCGTCAATTTCCCGCTCGATTAGCGGTAAAATACCATTCGACTTCAACAATTCATAAATAAACAAACGCCCTTTTTGAGTAAAATAAGTGTGCATTTTTGAACGCAATTCCCCATTCGAACCGATAATCCCGTGTGTCCTCGTACTCGTGTAACCTTTCTCAGCGTATTTCTGATATAAAAGCCACATTCCGTCTTGCTTAAATTGCACTCCAAACTCGTGAAGTTTCTTGTTTAACCACGTTGCAGATTTGCCGTAATCCTTGGCAATTGCCGACACAGAAATGGTGTTTTTCGTGTTCAGAATAACATCGTAATATCCGCTCTTTGAGGACATTTCAGCGATTTGCTGTTGTTGAATATTCAGTGCGGATTTTACTTCACGGAGTTCTTGTATCGCTTGCAGTAACAACTCATCTTTTATGTACAGTCCGTGGCGGCGAATCGAAGGTAAAATATCGTGAGTAATCCACCTACGAAACGCTTTGGCACTCGGCTTATCAGAACGCAGAATCACGCTGTACAAGCCGCTTTCATTAATAATGTTAGCCTCGCCTCCGCCACCAGTTTCGTCAGACCGCCCTAAGTCAAACTTAGCCCGTTCATCGTCATCTAATCTTGATGCTACGCTCGTTGGATTTGAAAGTTCAAGAACATCGCATACATCCGCCAAAACCCACCACGGCTCGCCGTTGATTTCAATCATCCGCACTTCGTTATCTTTGTAGGTAAATGTTTTCACAGAATTCATGTCTACCTCCCGCAATTATTCGTTTCACAACAATTATATGAGAGCGATAATTTGTCCTATTCCACGAGAAAAACCGCCCTCAATGGACGGCGTTAAAATTCCACGAAAAATGTTGACTTTTCAGAATTTTTGTGTTATACTAAACGCAGAGCGTTCAGACAAGAGAGCGACAACTCCTCTAAATAAAGGAGCAGTCGCTGTAGTTACCATGTTTATTTTTGCGGTAACTACGATTCCGATTCGTCTTCTAATTCACTCTCCATGAGGGTTTCAGACTGGATATATTCGCAAACAACGCTCTCTATAAGCTGATTCCTCGACATATTGCATTGGCTTGCGAGTTCCGCTAATTGCCCCAAAACTTCGGGGGTAAACCGCACCGAAACCACCTCCCGATAAACCCGCTCCCTGCGTGGACTTAAGCCCCCATTTTCGTTGCCGTACCGCCAACCGCTGTCGCCCTCCAAATTCTTGAGCATATGGTGGCGAGTGGCTTTGAAAGTTTCGCCTTTCATGCCGAGCGATATTAACCAAACACGCATAGCGAATTTTTCATTCTCGAAAACCTCTTGAGGCTTGGCTGTGACCCGCTTTTTGGACTTCGCAGTGCGGCACAATTCCGTGATAAATTGTGCGTAGGAGTGAGTTTCTTCTCGCGACAATCCAGAGCGAAACCACGGAAAGGTCAACTCGCTCTCGCCGACTTCGATGGGCAGGGAATCCACTCCTAAAGCCTTTTTGATGAGTACCGCTTTCGACTCCACCATTAAGCGGAGATTGTTGAGCGTTTCGGGAGTGAACCCCTCGAGCGGTACACCAATGCTGAGAGAATCTGAATCCTCGTACTTGAAACCGCCCTCCTCAAGAGCATTGATGACCTCTCTAACCCGCTTCTCATCAATGGTTGCGGAGTTGAATGAAAGCGTTCCGTCACGCTCGACAGTGAAGTCCCCGATGGTGTAATTGTAGGTCGGTGCTTTTTCGTAGACTGCCTCTTCACCGATAGTTTCTGCGATGATATTTACGAGAGCCTTTCTCTCTTTTCCTTGAACATTGTAATTGATTTTCATAACCGTAATCTCCCCAAAAAAATTTTATTTGCCGTTCGAGGTTTTCCCCTCTGGCTTGATTACAGTATAACTCCTTTTGAAAGAAAAATCAACCCACACTTAATGGACACAAACCCGCATTATTCCATTGTTTCAGAGGGTTCAAGCGGTTCAGGTTTCGGAGGTTTAGGCACTTCATCAAAGGAATATTTCACTCCATCACGAAGTAAAAATATATTTGAATCCGACTGCAGAAAATTGCGGCAACGTTCGACAATTACATCGCAGTATTTCGGCGATAATTCCATCAAATAAGCGACTCTTTCGGTCTGCTCACACGCCAATAAAGTTGTCCCAGAACCGCCGAACAAATCAACGACAAAATCCCCTTTACGACTGGAGTTGTTGATTGCCTTGCCGACTAACGCAATGGGCTTCATAGTCGGATGTTCCTTGGACTTTTTCGGTCGCTTAATTTCCCAAACGTCCGACTGCTGTCTATCGTGGACTTCGCACAACCGTGCCGCCCCCGACAACCACCCGTACCAAAGCGGCTCATACTGCGTGTGATAGTCCTTTCGGGACAGCACAAATGCGTCCTTGTACCAAATAATTGTACTGCTCCAGTGGAATTTTGACTCAAGTAAAGCACGGTGAACATTGTGCCATTCCTGTGCCGACATTGCGATATAAATCGGAGTCCCCAACTCACATACCGAAGCCATATTTTTGAATGCGGCGAGCAGAAAATGGTAAAAATCCTCGCTCGACATATCGTCATTCAAAATTGTGCGGTCTTCGCCAGTCTTCCAATTTGGGTGGGAAGTGCTTCCATATTTTACATTCCACGGCGGGTCTGCGAAACAAAATTTTGCTTTATTCCCGCCCATCAAACGCAGTACATCAGCGGGTTTGGTGGAATCGCCGCACATCAACCGATGTCCGTTAATTAACCAAATATCGCCGAGTTGCGTGACAGGAATTTCGATGATTTCAGTGACTTCATCAACGTCAAAATCGTCCTCAGAAAGGTTGCCTTTTTGACGAGCGGCTTGGCTGTATAATTTGTCAACTTCCTTCAGCGTGAACCCCGTCAAATTCAGTTCCAGACCGGTGTCTTCGATGTTTTTCAACAGGCTAACCAACTTCGGAATTTCCCAATCACCAGTCGCTTTATTCAGCGTGAGATTGAGTGCTTTTTCACGGTCGGGGTCGCAGTTGATTACCGCAACATCGATGTTTTCCGCACCACGCTCCTTGAGAATTTTCAGCCGCTGATGCCCACCGACAACGTGTTTTGTCCGCTCATTCCAAACGATTGGGTCGACGTAACCGAACTGCTCAATCGACAGCAAAAGCCGCTCATACATATGTGTACCGGGTTTTAAATCCACTCGTGGATTATATTCGGCGGGAATTAATTCCGAAATATGCACACGGCGAATTTCGATTTTATAATTTTCCATCAATATTCGTCCTCCTCCTCTTCGCTAATCGGAACACCATTTCGCAACATTTGCCCTGTGTGTATGTTGAAACTCACGAGTCCGCCCCTCGGCTTTTTATTGCGTTTAATCGCCCTATCCAACGCCATTACAGTCGCCACAACGCCGTCAATTTTGTCCTTCGATTTAATTTTCGTGGGCTTAATATTCGCCGCCGCATCGGTCTCAATGTGGACATTTTCAAACATCCACTCAAGCACAGGATGCCCATTATGCCGAAGTCTTTCGTCAATTACGAGGCGATATAATTCCTTCGAAGGTTGGCTCATAGACTTAAATCCCTGCCCAAATTCCACCATCTCAAAATCCTCACGTTCGAGGTTTTGACACATCTGAATGCTCCCCCAACGGTCGTATGCAATTTCACGAATTTCGTAAATTTTACTCAATTCCGTGATTTTCTTTTCGATAAAATCGTAATAAATTATGTTGCCCTCAGTCGCCTCAAGAAAACCGTCACGAACCCACTTGTCATACGAAACTCTGTCCTTTTTGACACGCTGTTTCATGTTCTCTTCGGGAATCCAAAAATGCGGTAAAACAAAATATTCACCACGTTCACCGTCTTTAATTCGAGGTGGGAAAACAAGCACGAATGCGGCGATGTCATTCGTGGAAGCTAAATCCAAACCACCGTATGCCACTCGACCGTGCAAATCCGCTACATCAAAGGGTTTGCCGCACTTTGCATATTTCTCCATCGGCAACCATCTTTTTACCGAAGTCGTCCACTGGCAGAGGAAAAATTGTCGAAAATATAATTCTTTTGCGGGATTATGTTTTGCCGATTCACAAAAGTTGGTGTAATACTCTTCATCAACGATTTTCCCAAGGCTCGGATTGGCTTTATGCCACGTCTCAGGTGACTGCCAATCGGCATCATCGGGAACACTGAAAACGACTGGATAATATGTACTATCATGGTATTTTCCCGACAAAATGTCAGTCGCAGTGCAGTGTTCTTCATAACAAATCGACTGGCGGTCGTTCCCCGCCGTGGTAATTACGAAGTTTAACGGTTGTTTTCGTGCGGAATTCGCACCCAAAGTCATGGTGTCGTAAAGTTCACGATTCGTCTGCCCCAAAAGCTCGTCAAATATGACTGCATGGGCATTTGTGCCGAATTTCGTGGCGACTTCTTTGGACACCGCCGCATAGTAACTTTCGGTTTCGGGGAAGACAATTCGGCTCGCAGACGGGACAATTTTACAGCGTTTTAACAACGCAGGTTGGCGGCGAATCATGCTGACCGCCATATTAAAAACCAGTTCAGCCTGTTTTGTATCGTTGGCAACACTGAAAAGTTGAGCTCCATATTCGCCGTCCGCAAAAAGCAGATAAAGTGCGATTGCGGCGGCTAATTCCGACTTCCCCGACTTCTTGCAAATCTCGACAAAACAGTGTGTAAATTGTCGTTTTCCGTTGGGTTTAATTACACCGAAAATGTCACGAATAATCTGTTCTTGCCACTCCAAAAGACGAAAAGGCTTGCCCGCCCACTCG
>WRLX01000101.1 GCA_009777415.1 Oscillospiraceae bacterium | reverse complement strand
GTACCGAACGCACCTGTGGCGAATTTTCGCCGAATACAAGCGAAAGTTCGATCACCGAGGGCGTTCGTAGCCGCTCCGGCGTTTGAGGAGTGTGTTTTGGTTACTTTTGCACAAGCAAAAGTAACAATTCCGCGAAACGGTGATTCGCTCAACTCAACTAAATCAACACATTTTGCGACTACCGCCAAATTTTTCGTAATGCTTTGTGCATTGCAAAAAAAATTAACGCAGTATGGCGAAAAATTCGCCGATTTAGCAGTGCGTTTGCTTGTGAAGACAGGTTCTAATTCCACAACAAAACCAACGCGCGAGTCCAAAACTTTGTGCGAATTTACCTATTGACTTTCCGAAAATAATATGATATAATTGTAAAAAAATGTCGGAAAGGCTTGACAAATATGCACACTTGTGATACAATTGTATTAGCAAAGCAAAGCAAAGCAAAGCAAAGCAAAGCAAAGCAAAGCCGCGTAGCCTGTCCAAATGGATGTTGGTTGCGTTCAAGCTCATCTTGGTCGTAAGCGGGACGTGGATGTCGCTCAACTTTAACTCACGGGCGGCACATCACTTTGTGTCGGTGTTCAAGGACAACGAAACGATTGCTTTCGTCTGCGTTGTTCTGCTCGGAATTGTCGTGCTTGCGGGATTGGTGTGGCTCTTGTTCAAGATGAACTTCCTCGAAGAGCTACACAACAAACTGCTGAAAAAGCCGCTGTTCGCTAAGATTCTGCTGACGGCATACTCGATGATATGCGCGATGGTCTACATTTTTTCGGGCTTCTTATGTTACCCGCCGAACTGTTCGACCACTTTTTCGGGATGAGGTGGGGGGCAATCGCAAGGACGACTATTCAGTTTGAGTTGATGTTGCTGTCACTCATTATGCTTTCGCGGTTGGTCAGCAATAAACCCTATGTCCGCATATTCACGATGCTTATCTTCGCCTTCAGCTTCCCCACAACGAACTTGGCTATAATCAGCGAACGCCGACTGTTAGCCTTGTCATTCCTCATAATAGCAATCTACCACGTTATGACCAACAAGAACAAACCGGGGGAAAACAAGCTGTGGCTTTCGATTGCGGCAGGGTCGGTCATATGTAACGCCTACGTTGCATTGATGGCAATCCGCTCGAAGAAGACGTTCATCAAAGACCTGCTCGTTTGCGGAGGGGTGTTTGTGTTCGTAACATCGCTGTTGGGCAAAATCGGCGGTTTGTTCAATTCAACGGGAGCGTGTTCTACTGGGTCGGAGTGGGTATGTTCATACTGGCAATCTGCGGCTTCATTATGAACTACGACAAACCGTTAGCGCAACTCGCGGTGGTGGGAATTGCGGTGTCTATCGTCTTTTGCCTGATTATAGGGGTGAACATCCCCGAAAACGCGATAGTGCTGAACACGTTGTTCTACGCTTGGGCGTTCGTCACCTTGATTATATTGTTAATCAACAAGCTAATTCACAACGACAAAATCAAATTTGGGATGTTGGCAACAATTGCCTCTCTCTGTCTCGTCTTTAACGCCGAAGCTTTATATCGTATGTATCGATTCGGTATAGAGTGACTTCATATGATTGAGTTGACTCCCTATTAAAAGTCAAAAAGTTTGAAAGGATAATCATATTAAAATAAGATATGGATAAATTAATTCTCGCGAGTCAATCCCCGAGGCGGCAGGAGCTTATGAAATCGGCGGGGTTTGACTTTGATGTAATCCCTGCAAAAGGGGAAGAGTTTATTCCGCATGATGCTCCCCCGGAACAAGCTGCAATTGCGCTTGCACGGCAAAAGGCGGAGGAAGTCCATGCGACACACAAAAACAGCATTATAATAGGTGCGGACACTATTGTGGCGATTGACGGCTCTCTTTTAGGGAAACCCGCCGATAATGCCGATGCTTTTTCAATGCTGAAACGCCTCTCGGGCAGGCGGCATTACGTTTTTACGGGGGTCGCTGTTATTAAGCCCAATGAGGGCTGTACTACATTTTGCGAAAAGACCGAGGTCGAGTTTCACGAGTTAAGCGATGATGAAATAAATGCCTATATTGCAACGGGAGAGCCGTTTGACAAAGCGGGTGCATACGGGATTCAAGAGAAAGGCATGACGCTTATAAAACGCATTAACGGCGACTTCTATAACGTGATGGGATTGCCGATTAGTCGTGTTGCGCGGCAACTGCGGGGCGGGGATGCCAATGCGGAATCGGTCGGTGAGCAGCGGTATTGCATAGGGGATTTGCTCGAAATAATGGCGAAACTTCGCGTTGAGTGTCCGTGGGACAGAGAGC
Source organism: Oscillospiraceae bacterium (assembly GCA_009777415.1). Lineage (GTDB taxonomy): Bacteria > Bacillota > Clostridia > Oscillospirales > Ruminococcaceae > Ruminiclostridium_E. The sequence continues at coordinate 3,425 of WRLX01000101.1, read as the reverse complement.
AGAGCCATACGACAATCCGCACAAACGTAATCGAGGAAGCGTATGAAGTCGCCGAGGCAATTGATGACAAAACTGCCGATAACTCTCACAAAAACACCGACAACTTATGCGAGGAATTGGGGGATTTGCTGTTGCAAGTGGTATTCCATGCGAGAATTGCCGGGGAATCCGGTGATTTTGACTTTGACGATATATGTGACGGTATTTGCCGGAAGTTGATTTACCGTCATCCTCATGTGTACGGCGAGGTAAAGGCAGACACGGTAGGTACAGTGCTCAAGAATTGGGATGAACTCAAAAGCGACTTAAAAAAAGAGCATAACACTTATGACAGGCTGACAGGAGTCCCGAAATCATTGCCCGCGCTGATGCGGGGCGAAAAAGTCGGCAAGCGTGCCGCAAATACCGGGTTTGACTTCGCAGACACTAATGAAGTACTGGACTGCCTCAAAAGCGAAATTGAGGAGCTTGAATCGGCTTTAAATGCTGATTTGGGCGATTTGCACAAAAAAGATTGTCGAATCGAGGCAGAATTTGGCGATATTTTGTTTGCCTGCTGTAACTTAGGAAGATTTTTAAAAAAAGATTGCGAAAAAGCCTTGACTTTCTCAATAAATAGGTTTATAATGCGTTTTGGAAGGCTTGAGAACATAGTGCTTAGTTCGGGAAAGCGGATTGAAGAGTTAAATCGGAATCAACTTGACGAATTATGGCAATTTGCCAAAAAGCAATCGAATCAAGCCTGAAAATTAATTAAAAAATAAAAAAATGGAGGTTCACACAAATGACAAAAGCAGATTTAATTACTTTGGTGGCAGAAAAATCGGGGACAACTAAGAAGAACGCAGAAACATCGTTGGTAGCTGTTCTCGACAGCATTACCGAAAGTCTCGCAAAGGGCGAAAAAATCCAGTTAGTAGGATTTGGCACTTTTGAGGTGCGTCATCGCGCGGCGCGTGAAGGAGTAAATCCTCAAAGCAAAGAAAAGATTAAGATTCCCGCATCTAAAGTCCCTGCGTTCAAAGCGGGCAGCGCATTAAAAGAGGCTATTGCCAAAAGTTAGGCTTAACACACAAAACACCGACAATCCTCTCGTTGTTATTACAGCGAGAGGATTGTTAATTTTCAATGTTTACCGAACATCTCATTCAAAGCCTTGTAATACCATCCGGCTGAACCGGTGTAAATTGACCAACCGCCCCTTCCGTAAGCCTTGGGGTTTGTATAAATGTCGGCGGAGAGGTAATACGGCTCTGTCTTGTATTCCTTCGGGCGATTTGCGGGAGAAAGGGCCGTTATTAATTCACGCGCCTTGTCTTCCATTCCCAGCTTGTGGCAAGCGAGCGCGAGCCACACTGCCGCATGAGTGTACTGTCCGCCGTTTTCACGTACACCTGCCGGATAGCTCATTACATACCCCGGGTCGGGTGTTGACGGATTATCCCTGTCAAACGGCGGTGAAAACAGCTTAATTATACGGTTTTCGGAATCATAAAGCTCACGCAACGCGCTGTTCATTGCATCCGATACGCGGGTGGGGTCGGGCATTCCCGCAAATACGCTGAACACCTGCGGAAGAAGGTCAATCCTGCATTTGTCCGACTTGCTCCCCCCCATTTCAGTCCCGTCGTCATAAAAAGCTCTGAGGTAATGCTCGCCGTCCCACGCGAACTCGTCAACAGCTTTGATTAACTCTGCGGCGCGGTTCTCCAATTCAACCGAGTAGCCCATGTCCCCGGCAAGCATTGCCACTTTAGTAAACTTCTTGGCGACAAGCGCGTAAAACATACTGAGCCATACGCTCTCACCTTTGCCGCCCGCGCCGACTCTGTTATAGCCATCGCACCAGTCGCCGCCGCCCATGAGCAACAACCCGCGTCCGCTTTCGGAACTCTTGCCGAAGCCTTTTTCAAGTGAGCGTTTTGCGTGCTGGTATACATTTTCGCTGAACTCCGAGTATCCTACCTCGCTGTATCTTTCATGCTCATGTTCTGCGAGAACAGGCGCAGTGCAGTACCGCGTTTTTATTTTAAGAAACTCCTTGTCATTTGTGTGAGCGATATAATCCGACAGCACATAAGGAAGCCACAGCAAGTCATCGGAATAACGTGTGCGAACGCCTTTGCGGGTAGTCTTTAAATCATGCCACCAGTGAAGCACGTCCCCTTCAATGAATTGTGCGCAGCAACAGCGTAAAATTTGCCGCTTTGCAATTTCCGGTTTGATTAGCATTGCCGCAAGGCAGTCCTGCAATTGGTCGCGGAATCCATACGCGCCCGAGTTTTGGTAAAACCCCGTCCGCGCCCACATACGACATCCTATTACCTGCCACGGTAACCAGTGCTTATACAAAGCGTCTAACTCGGCATTGCCTGTGTCAATCTCCTTTGCGGGGAGGGTGACAGTACTTTTCCTGCGCTTTAACGCTTTTTCCATTGACAGAGGCTCGTCCATATTTTGAGTAAAAGACAGGATAAACTTTATCTTCTCGGTTCGGCGCGGCGGCAAGTCTATACGCACGATTACCGCACCTATAATGTCGCCCGACGGGTTAATGCCACAATCGTCCCACGGCGGCGCAGTGTTTACCCGTACAGGCATTGCACCCCAGTTTCCCGACCAAAACGCCGCTTTATTAGTGAGAAATCGCGCCTTTTTGTCGCTTGAAATCGTCATTGCGCCGCTTAGGGCATTGTTTGACGGATTGCGCATTATAAGAGTATTGCCGCTTACCTCAGGCTTAATCAAGCGCGTACCCGCAGACTGTCTGTCAACTCCCAACACAGGTTCGGCATAGTAGGCTATTTCAACCTGCTTTGCTGTTTTGGAGTTGTTGGTAAGCTCCAAAACAACTCGCTTCCCCATTCCGCGTTCATAAACCCGAACAGAAGTATTGGCTTCAATTTCCCGGGCAATTCCCGAATAGTCGGCGGAATTCGGTGAAAATACCGCTCTTGTGCCGTCAATTAAGTCATACAGCTTTGAGTCGGCGAATTTCATTACCAACAGTTCCCCGCGATTGTCGGTACGCAGGTCGTTTATCCACGGAGTAAGCTTATTTTCGCGACTGTTAAGTGCCCATGTGAATCCGAGAGAGGAGTCCGACACTAAAGTTCCGAACCGTGAATTTGCAAGTACGTTGCACCACGGAGTGTCCGGAGATTCGTCAATGATATTTTTGCTTGCATCTGCTTGAGGCGGGGGCGATTTAGGCTTTTTGCTTTTATTTAAAGCCAATATTTTATAGGGGGATTTGTGGGAGTTTTTCCCCGAGACCGATTGAAGCATTTCGCCTGAACGCAAAGTTAAAACTGCCGCCGCTTGTATTAAATTAAGCTCATCGGGGGGAATGGTATTTTTGTCAATAATAAAAACCTCGGTATTAATTTCGGCGCGTAATTCTTCGTATAAATGCCGTTGCTTGA
>WRLX01000100.1 GCA_009777415.1 Oscillospiraceae bacterium | reverse complement strand
AGCGAGCAATGCCGCCAAAATCACAACCGCCGGTGTGTAATACCGCGCGAATTTTGTAATGAAGTTTTCGGTTTGAGCTTTTTTGCTGCTTGCATTTTCGACAAGCTCAATTATTTTAGACACTGTCGACTCACCGAAAGTTTTTGTCACTTTGATTGTAAGTACGCCGTTTTTGTTGATACAGCCGGACAGCACCGTGTCGGAAATGCTCGCTTTCCGCGGAACTGATTCGCCTGTCAGCGCGACAGTGTCAAGCATGGATTCCCCTTCGATTACTATTCCGTCAAGCGGGATTTTTTCGCCCGGCTTGACTGTAATAATATCGCCGATTGAAACAGAGTCGGGATTTACCTTGGAAATTATGCCACTTTGCTCATTTTTGACATTTGCGTAATCGGGACGTATGTCCATAAGCGCGGTAATCGATTTTTTGGATTTTCGGACAGCCATTCCCTGAAAAAGCTCGCCTATTTGATAAAACATCATTACCGCTACCGCTTCGGGATGTTCGCCGATTGCAAACGCGCCGATTGTCGCGACGCTCATTAAAAAGTTTTCGTCGAATATTTTCCCGCGGGTAATATTTTTAATCGCACGCAGGACGATTTCTCCCCCGAGTATAATGTATGCCGCAATAAATGCCGAAATTACGTACAGATTCGCGCTTTGGAATTGTGATGTAACGATTCCGAGAGCGAATAAAAGCGAACCCGTAATCAGTCTTATTGCCTCTTTTTTGCCGCCGTTATGGCTATTGTTGCCGCATCCGCAGCCGCTTTTGTTTTCTTTCACAACAGTTTTACCCATACCCTTCCTGCACAAACGTGCCATATAAATACATTCTAATAGTTGTTCAAGTGTTCAATTATATTTACAAAAATAGAAAGTCTATTCTTGAATATGTGCGAATCCTTGTTCGAAGATATCTTTTACATGGTTGTCCGCAAGAGTATAAAATACCATTTTCCCTTTTTTTTCGTGTTTAACCAAATTGGCAAGCCGCATTAATTTAAGCTGGTGCGAAATTGCCGATTTAGTCATGTCGAGCAAGACTGCCAAATCGCACACGCACATTTCCTCGCGGGATAACGCCCAAAAAATGCGTATACGGGTGTAGTCCGAGAACATTTTGTAAAGGTTTGCAAGCGCGTGAAAGTTTTTGCTGTCCGGCATTGCCTCGCTCACCCGCCTGACTATCTCCTCATGAATAACATCGCAATCACAAATTAAATTCAAATTTTTACCCATGCCCTTTCTGCACAAATGTGCCGTTGAAAGCTTCGTTTTCCGCACTTACGCAGATTTACTTTCGAATTTTTACCCATGCCCTTTCTGCACAAATGTGCCGCTGAAAGCTTCGTTTTTCCATTTAAACATAGTTGAACAACTTTTCAATTATATTTTAACATACCTTTCGGCTATTGTCAATAGTGAATTTAAATATTTTTTTAAAAAATTTTATTGACACTTTAACATTTTTTTAAAAAATTTTATTGACAAATCCTTGACAAGCGAATTTATATGTGATAAAATAAAGTATCTGTATTTTAAATTTAATTAAAAGCTTGGAAGCTAATCTGCGTAAACTCTGTGTAAAACCTGTGTAAACGCGGAAACTTTCGGCGGCGTATTTACTACGCAGAAAGGGTAAAAGTATGAAAACAAAACTAAAACGATTAACATCAATTTTCTTGGCATTTGTAATGGCACTCAGTTTGTTGGCGACAGTTTTTGCAAACACGGTCACCGTTACTTTCCACGCAAACGGCGGACTGGGGGAGCTTAACCCGTCAAGCAGGGAACTCAATGCGGGAGTCGCGCTTACTGGAGCGAATGCACCGCCGAATGCGGGACAGCAATTGTCGCGTGATGACCATGTTCTTGCGGCGACACCGCAATGGTTTAGAAACCCGGAGGGGGTCGGCGCGGCGTGGAACATGAGTGATGCCGTTACAAGCAATATGGACCTTTACGTCAATTGGAGACCGTTACATAATGTAACATTTGATTTCGGAACGGTTCTCGAGCAAAATATTATTAATCAGCCTATACGAGTAACTTTCACCCGCCACGGCACTCCTTATGTCAACAGGGTTGCGGACGGGGAAACTGTTACATCATCGCAAATTGTCGGCAATACAGCCTCCCCGAGGACTATGGGGCTGTTGTTCGACAAGTGGTACACCGACCCGGACTTGACAACTGCCGCCGTTCTTAACAATCCGGTAAGAGCACCCCTCAACCTGTTTGCAGGGTGGCTTCCGGCGAACAATGTCTACTTCGACCTTAACTACACTAATTTTCCGCTTGGCGAAAATGAGCAACCTCTCGGGGGCAAGCTTGACTCCCCGGACCCGGATATATTAAATGTTGTGCAGGTGTTAGACAACACTATAATCCCGTCGCACCAACGCCCGACAAATCCCAACCGCCAAAGCGCGGGATGGAATTTTGTGGGTTGGTTTGAGGATGCTACTCATCGTCTCAGACCGTGGAATCTCGCCACGGACAGAGTTCCGACCGAAATCGGGAACATGACGCTGTATGCACATTGGGAGCGTCCGATTAACGTCACATTAAATTCTAATTTCCCCGGCGCGACCGAGACACGGCTTCCCGATGCACAAAGACCATTGGCGGGCGGAATAATCGCAAACCGCCCCAACCCGACTCAGCGTCCGAATGTTACGAGTTGTATGTATTGGGACACAGGGTGTTCAACAAGCGGGGCTTGTACCGAAACCGCAATTGCACCGTCAAGCCGCCACGGAAATGAATGGTCTTTCGATGGGTGGTACGACAATCCCGAGGGAACAGGCGAACGCTGGCTCTTCGGAACAGGGGGAACTGCTGTCGGAAATGAAGATTTTACGCTTTGGGCAAAATGGGTAAAATCATACGTTGTTACCTATGAATTGGGCATTCAGATGACCGACTTGGTAACTCCCGCTAACTTCACTCCTTTCAGATACTCGTCTATCCCTACGCCGCCTACTACATCCAATCCTTCGGTCACAATCACCCTTTTGAACGCAACCAGACACGTACATGATGGTTGGTTTAAAGAGCCGGGACTCGAAAATAAATGGGCTATAAGCGGCGCAAATGCAGACGTACTAACAGAAGATATAACGCTTTACGGCGGATGGTTTAACGCAAATCAGCTCAGTTTTGACTTAAACTATTCTGAGGCGGAATCGTCTCCCGCTCAAGTGGCTCATCGGTTAGTCCCGTATGGCGAAACCGGTATGCAACAATACCTTAACAATTCAATAAATCGCTACTCCGACCCGACACGAACCGGATTTATCTTTGAAGGTTGGTTCATGAGCAAGGCAGGGGTTGGAGCGTGGGACATTAACGACGTGGTAACCGAAGACACAATAGTGTATGCGAAATGGACACGCAGAGTCACTGTTGAATTTCACGTGTTGCCGGAACACAGTGTGTTTGCGAACTCGCCGCTGCGACCCAATCCCGCAGGCAGTACGCGAATCTCGAACACCATCTTAAACCAAGGACAAACCGCCACCAATCCTATCAACGATAACAATAGAAACAGTATAATTGACGAATATACAATCGTAGGCTGGTGTCAGTGTTTAGAACCCAATTGCGAAGACCCCGATTGTGTTTGGGATTTCTCAAATCCGGTAGTTCCGAACTATACGGATGAAAGCGGCGCACTCTTTTTGGTACTCATCGTCAACGTAGTGAAAGCCGTTCAAGTCAGTTACAATGTCAACTGGCCGGAAGGAAGCGGAACTCATATAGGAGGCGGGTGGCTCGTTACTATAAGCGGCACTGCAAACCAAATCGTGAATCAGATGTATCCCGGCGAAAGGCTGACAAGCGCGCCATCGGCACTGACGAGTGCCCATACCACAAGCAATAACCGCAATGTGCCTATTATCGGTACGCCGCCTTATCAGTTTGCCGGTTGGTACAACACTAAAGCGGGGGCAGACTCGCTCAACCAGTCTGACTTAGTTCCGTTCGGTGCGACAGGCAAAATTATTGAAGAAGATACCATTTTATATGCCGGGTGGTCAAGAGGATATGCAGTGACTTTTGAGGCCAATCCTCCGGCAGGAGTAACACAGTCAATCGCAGTCCCGGATGCTATATTTGTACAGCCGGGGGGAAGAGCAACAAATCCTAACCCCGGAAATAACCCGGCGCAGAACCCGCAGCTTGCCGATTTCAGGTTTGTAACATGGTATACAGATGCCGAATGTACTGTTGTTTGGAACTGGAATACGACAATCAATGCGAACGTAACACTCTATGCCGGTTGGATTCGGACTTATATTGTGTCATTCAACCTCGGCGAGGGTGTAGAAGGGATTCCGCCTAATGATGCGATTGTTCCTACGGGCGGATTGGTCCCCGACCCCGAGTTAGTGCTGAGGGAAGGTTACGCATTTGTCGGTTGGTACAGAAATGCGGCGGGAGCGCGTACGCTTAATCCTGTTCACAGATGGGATTTAACTGCCGATACTGTTACGGGGCGGACAACGCTGACCGCAGGATGGATTGAAGTTCACAATGTGTCGTTTGAATTGAATTACGAAACTACACTCCCAAACCCCAATGTTCAGCAGATATGGGATGGCGGAGACAATGGTGTTTATGCCGAAAGATTCCCCGACCGCACCTATGTTCTGAGAATCCCGCCGCCGATGCGAAGCGGTTGGACTTTCATCGGTTGGTACACCGAACCCATAATTGATACCGATACAATGAGTCCTTGGATTTTCACCGATAATATTGTCAACGATGATACTGTTTTGTATGCAGGTTGGTTAGAGGGAACAAGTGTAAACCCGCTTTGGGCAAGGTTAGATGAAATCATGAAAGCGGCGGAAGACAATAACGGTCAAACACTCAATGTTGATATGGGAAGCTACACCGTAATGCCCAGAACAATAATGGGTATAATCAGAGGAAGAAATGTCAACCTGAACCTTGACCTCGGCGGATATGTTCTCCATGTAAGCGGCTTGGGAATGACTGCCGAAGCTAACCGCGACAGAAACCTCACAGTGCCTCTCGAGTATGGCGTTGAGCCATGGATTTTGAACACGATACCCAAAGCGGCAGTCGATGAAGAATACGACGACGGCAGGGACAGACCGATTTGGCAGATTATAATAAGCAATGACATTAACGACATTGCGCGTTCGATAACACTCCGGCCCGGTGCGGAAAACAATCACTCGGAAGACTGGAACTACGGCATACTCATCTCCCGCGGCGGGATTGAATTTGCCGACAGGCGAAGTGCTTTAATTACCACAAACGGCAACCTTACGCTTAACCTTTCGATAAGCGATGCCAACGAATTTATTATACTCATCAATGACGTGCCTACTTCTTATGTTGAGCAAAATTGCGTGTTCTGCGGTTTCCCGTTTGATGAGAACGGTAAGTGCCAATGTGCTGAACCCTGCGAAATATGCAGTGCTTCACCCTGCATATGTGTTACGTGTCCGGATTGCGGTCAGCTTGTAATCGACGGCAAATGCAATTGCGATGAGCCTTGCGAAATATGCGGTGCAATCCCGTGCGAGTGCGTGACGTGTCCTCTTTGCGGAGAGCTTGAGGTCAACTGCATATGCGATGAGCCGTGTGAAATATGCGATAAGCTCCCTTGCGAATGTCCCGAATGTGACCGTTGCGGCGAGCCGTTGCCGCAATGTAATTGCGACGATTTGCCGCCTGGATGCCCTCAGCGTTCACATCCGGAGGGAGAATGCGAG
>WRLX01000099.1 GCA_009777415.1 Oscillospiraceae bacterium | reverse complement strand
TATTGTAGCATATACATGGAGTAAATGGTGGAGTGAGGTGGAGCGTTTGTTACTAAATTTACCTTTGCTACGACCCGATGCCGAACTCGGCAAATAGTTTTATTTCGCCGAATACGTCTATACCGTTTAGCTTTTGCTTACTCTGTTTCAGACTCTCTTTGAAATCAAAGCACATCATATCGGTTTCAGGGTCGCAAGTTGGAACGAACTTATATCCGAAGTTGAATTGGGAAATGTAGCGGTTATATGCACAAAAGATATGTCGAGAATCGGGCGTGACTATATCCGAATGGGGCTGTATCGCGAGATGTTCCGTGAGAAAGGTGTGCGATTAATTACTGTTGCGGACGGGTTCGATTCTGAAAAAGGCGAAGACGATTTGCTCCCGTTTAAGGACATTTTTGCGGAGTGGCATGCACGAGACACTTCTCGCAAAATAAACGCAATTTTCAAGAACAGAACCGCTGATGGAAAGCACGTCACAGGCTCAATTCCTTACGGCTATATCCACGACCCGAACGACCGTCAAAAGTGGCTCATTGATGAAGAAGCTGCAAAGGTAATCCGTCGGATTTTTCAACTTATGATTGAGGGTTACGGTGTGGTGAAAATCGCCGAAATGTTGGAGCAAGAAAAGGTTCTCACGCCCTCTTGTTATTGGAAAGCGACGGGGGTCAGTGTCGCACGTGGAAAGCCTGTCACGGATAATCCGTATTTGTGGCAGTCGTGTAGCGTGAACAACATAGTCCAACGCGAAGAATACACGGGCAAGAAAATTCTTCGCAAAGGCACAAAAGCAAGTTATAAGGACAAAAAACGCACACCCGCACCGAAAGAAGATTGGCTTGTTTTTGAAGGGGCAATTCCCGCCATTATCGACCAAGAAACTTTTGATACGGTTCAGCGATTGAGGAAAACTAATCGCAGACATCCCAAAATCGGAACGCAGAACAGGCTATCAGGTTTACTGTTTTGTGCCGATTGTGGCGAAAAAATGAGGAACAATCGTGCGTTCGATTCTCGTCGCAACACGTATCGCGATGACTATATTTGCTCAAGCTACAAAGAACGAACTCGTGCCGAATGTTCTATGCACTTCATTCGCTCTTGTGTTGTGGAGGAACTAATTCTTGATTCGATTCGTGGTATCAGCGATTACGTCCGCAATAACCGCGAAAAATTCATTGCCGAAGTGACGGCTTTGTCTGAAACACAAGCGTTGTCGGTGGTTGAGCAGAACAAGAAATTGCTTGCCAAACTCACACGACGGCAAAGCGAACTCGACACGCTTATCAGAAAGCTGTATGAGTCATTCGCATTGGACAAAATTCCCGAAAAGCATTTCGAGAAATTGCTCGGTGAATATGATAAAGAGCAGTCCGCTCTTGAACTGAAAATAGCAGAGTTACAAACTGAAATTGAAACTTCTATAGTGGAGAGTAGTCGCGCCGATAAATTCGTGGAATTGGTTGATAAGTACACGGATTTATCGGAGTTGACAACACCAATGTTGAACGAATTTGTCGAGAAAATAATAGCCCACGAAAAAGAAAGCGGACGTGGTGCCGGACGTAAACAAAAAGTTGAAATTCACCTTAATTATATCGGGGATTTTGATATGTCACAATGTCCGGAAATCTCCGAAGTAACGGCGTAAACTAAAATAATAACCGCATTAAGGGCTGTAGGATTATCCTACGGCTCTTATTTTTACGAAAGGAAAAAAATCTATGCAAGAAAAATTAAATCCTGTAGCCGAAAATGCAGTGCCGCATACGTTCACGAAATCGATTGGTAAAACGATCTATGAAGTGTCTGTTTACGCTAACAACGCTAATCGAGAAACACTGCACAGCAAACTTTTACGTCTTATGAAAAACGATTTAACTCAAGGATAATTATAACTGCGGCTAATTCGCCTGTGGCGAATTGTGACGACAAAGTCATCACCCGCTTTGCGGAAGAGTCGCTTGTTGAAACGGGGCGTGAAGCGGGGGATATACCCCCGCTTTCGCCGGAAGGCATCCCCCCGCCTAAGAGGCGTGGGACATCACGCCCCATTATAACATTTTTAATTCTAATTGTCAACCCCAAAATCAAAAAAATGAAAGCGAGAAATTACTATGGCAAAAACCACAAATCAAAAACGGCTCAACATTGAGGAGCAAATCAAAAACCTCGAAAATCAGCGCAGAGAACTCCTGAAAAAGGAGCGTGCGGAGGAAGAATCGGCGAAAAAATTACGTCACACCAATCGAGGGAATATCATCGAAAAGTTAATGCCACATCTTGCGACTTTGAACGAGCAGGAGTTTGAAATCTTTATGAAAAAAGTCTTGTGTCCTGAACCGATTTTGCCCTCAATAAAAGTCAGTGTACCCGTTCAAGAAATCGTGGAGGAATCGCAATATGAAGACGATTAAGCCTCCCGATTTAGACCTCTATCTTCCTCGTGAATTATTCAACTCGATGATGACGGCTTTAGACTATTTTATCGCCACTGAAAGCGAAATCGGCGAGACGGTTCACAGCAGACAGGCTACTCGACTGAAGCGTAAAATTCTAACCCACGGGCGAGCGTTCAGTAACAACGGCGATGAAAATGTTTCGATTTATTTCTACGGTGTCGAGCCTGCTGTTATGATGAAATTACTCACGATTTACATCAATCGTGGCGAGGAAAATATTCCGCAAGACTATTACCCGGAATTGAAACGGCGAAAATGCAAAAACGAAGTTGAAACATAACAGGGGTTTGGGGATTTATCCCCGACATTTCGGAGAAATGAAAGCGGATTTTAGGGTGGAATCCTTAACCCAATGAGCAAACGTAGTGAGCGTGTACAATTGATGTGGCTTTCAGCCACGTCAATTGTGCTATTGGGTAAACTCCCCGCAATACCGTCACAAGTCTAATCAGAATGGGGGAATCATGAGCAAATTATCAACGAGTTTCACACTCGGTAAGGCGAGTGGTCCGGGCGGTGCGAACGTCGCACATAACAACCGTGAATTTATTTCTGCAAATGTTGATGTAAGCAGATTAGCCGATAATGTCACATATATTCGGCAAGATGTGCGTGAAGTTTATGCTAAATTATTCGGCGATGTGTTGGAGCAATACAACGCAAATCAGAAGCGCAACGATAGGAAAATCCACGACTATTTTGAACACGTTTCAGCGGGAAATCGGGAAGAACCGTACTACGAAGCGATTATACAATTTGGCGATTCCGAAACGGCAAGTATCGGGAGCGAGAACGGTGAGACCGCAAAGAAAATGTTAGACCAATATGTTCGCAATTTCGAGAAAAGAAACCCACAAATGCGGATATTCAATGCCGTCCTCCATGCTGATGAATCCTCGTATCACGTCCACATTGACTTCATTCCTTTTTATACGCAAAGTCGGCAAAAAGGCTTGTCGAAAGGCGTGTCAATGCGAGCGGCGTTGGAAGAACAGGGGTTCACAAATACCAACAAAAGTAAAAACAGCCTTGTTGCGTGGGAAGATTCGGAATTAAAAGCAATGGAATCTATTCTTAATCAACACGGTTTAGAGCGTGATGTTAAGGGCGTTACTCACTCGCATAAATCCGTTCCCGATTACAAAAATTCGCAGGATTGGAGAAAATTACCCAAGAGGAAAAAGCGTACTCAGTCCGAGCGTGACGTGGAAACAATCGTGAGTTTAGAGCGAGATGTTTCTGTGCTGAAAATCGAGAATGAAAGGCTACATTCGGAGCGTAACTCTTCGTGGAAATCATTCTATTATTCCGACCCCGATAAGCAGATTTTTGTGCAGTCGGAGTTGAGCAATCGACGGATTCCGTATCGCGAAAGTGAACACGATTTCGAGGCTCAACAATGCTATGTTAATGACATTCGCAAAATCGAAAAGCAGTATGTTTCAACTCCCACCTCCCACCGTGATATTCTGCGAAATCGGCTTGACAAAATCGTTATGCAGGTGTCGAGTTACGACAAGATTTTTGACGGGCTGAAATTCTACGGTTACGAAATCAAACACGGGAAATACGCAGCTGTTAAACCCAAAGATGGCAGTCAATTTATTCGCTTAAAATCGCTCGGCGAGATGTATAACGAACAGGCTCTGCGGAATCGGATTCGCAACAGGATTGACTACGAAAATCAAATCAATAACAGGATTGATTCGTTTGATGACAAGCAGTCGCTCGAATGTCGAATTTACCTCACCGTCAAGCAGTATATAGTGACGTTCAAGAGCGGCACTTTACCCGCACGGAAGACGAATCCGAAGCAACCGTTCACGTTCATAAACGATGCCGAGTTGGATCGTTTGGCAGGGCTGAATAAGCAACTCAATGAGGGCGTAACTTTGATAAGTCTGCGAAACGATTTGTCGAGATTGGAGAAGTCGATTGCAAATTTAGAGGGTATCCAAAATCACTGTGACGTTGAGAATCATTTACTCGAAGAACGAGCGAAGTTAGTCGACACTTCCGATACGCTGATTGCTTTCGAGAAAATCGCAAGTTTGACCTATGTCGATTCACTCGTTAATGCAGAAAACGAACGTCTGCAATCGGCGAAAATCGGGAACGGAATCAAGTCTGCAACAGCGAGCGCGAACGAGAATAATCAAGTTGGCGCAATTGCGGAGAGAGTAGCGGAAACCGTGACTCCGAAAGCCGAAGAACCGATTGTACAGAATCGTGCTTTTAAGAGGAAGATGTAGGCGGTGGATGATTATTTTTTCTTTCAGACTTGCCGTGCTTTTCTTCGCCACAATAGCAGAAAGCCGAGCGGACTTGCTCCACTCGGCTTGGGGTTATTGCGGACAGAGTTCTTTTACCTTTTCGTAGGGCAAGCCTGTTGCTGCAGATACTTTTTCTACGGAATCGCCCATACCCAAAAGTTTTTTTGCGGTTTCAAGCATCTTTGTTAAAACAGATTCTTCGGCGGCTTCTTGTCTTTGGACTTTCACATATTCATCCCAATCCCATTCAGCGTAAAGTAAACTCATAACCTCACCTCCATATTTTTCTAAAAAATCGGTTAAAATGTTCCTACTTGCACAATCCTTGACCGCCTTTGCAATGGCTTCTTCAAGGGTCATACCGGATTCTTTGTTTTTGTTGATTTCGCTGAAAATATCAACATATCCGTCAAGCTCGACACTCTTTTGAACAATGTCTGTGTTATGACCTTTGTTGATGTTCAACACCCTCGCCGTGATTTCAATTCCACCGTTGACTTCGTGGCTTTTTGATTTCGGCAACTCAAAAAACGCATCCGAGAGTTTCAAAACACCCTCATCGGGGTAATCGTCCGTGCCATTGTACAGCACGATGAATTCGGGGCGTGGAATATTAATCAGCCGTGAAGAGTATATACTCCCTTTTTGAGCCTTGATATATCGTTCAAGGATTTTCGCATAGTACAGAACGAGTCTTGCCGGCATATTGTTGTTAATAGTGCTTTGTTGCTCCACCAACACCACTAACTTACCGTCAATCGTGAAGCTCAAATCGTTGTATCTGCCCCTGTAAAGTACATCATCGAGCGTTGTGATTTCTATAGGCGTGTCAAGCGGATATTGGCTTTGCGAAAGTGCGTTATACAGCGTTAAAATGCTCTTTTCTGTGGAGAACAGCTTATCAAACAAACTGGATTTGTATTGTCGGTTTGCAGGGGCTTTAGATTCCATGTGTGGATTACCTCGTTTCGGTTGTGTTCGGTCTTTGAAACTATTGTATCACATTTTCGCCGCGATGTCAAGCGAAATTTTAAATTATTGAAAAAATATTATACAATTAAAAAGAAAGCCCTTGTTTGCGGCTTTCTTGTTTCT
>WRLX01000098.1 GCA_009777415.1 Oscillospiraceae bacterium | reverse complement strand
TGAAATCGCTACAACCGAAAATCCGATTAAAGAAAAGTACAATATTGTGTACCCGCTTAATAAAACGCCGCTTGTTTGCTTCGCCACTGCCAATTTTTATGATGAAATAAACAATCCTCAACATAGAGGGATGTTTAAGTTTTTTGATAAATCATTTATTGGGAAACCGGTTGAAGCGGATTTTATTGATAATTTGTCCACTCTGATTGACTATGTGAACGAAAAGCTGTAAAATACGGTTGCTTTTGTTGATACTTTGGGGGTTTATGCGAGTGCGAGGGAGTATAAGGGGTAGCTGCGCACGGGATGCGGCATTGATTACAGAGGAATCAAGATTGCGTGGCGAGCCGTCTATATTTGATGTGTCAGAAATATCGAAGTATATCGTGGGGATGGATAGTTTAGTAACTGCATAAAAAAATAAAAAAATAAAATAAAAAAACACTTGACAAATGGAAAATGATGTGTTAAAATGTTATTTGCCGCTTGTTATAGGGCTTTAAGTGTGTGCGTTTTAGTAGCGTACTCCCCCCTGTAGACAGCGAGTCTTAATAAAAAAGAGGTGTATTAAATGTATGCGGTAATTGAAACCGGAGGAAAGCAGTATCAAGTCAAGGAGGGCGATGAGATTTTCATTGAAAAGCTTGCGCAATCCGAGGGCGAGGTTGTGTTCGACAAGGTGATTATGGTTGGCGGAGATGCATCGCCGAAAATCGGTGAGCCTTATGTGAACAGCGCGAGTGTAAAGGGTACTGTAATCAAGAATGGCAAAGCGAAAAAAATCACGGTGTTTACCTATAAGCCCAAAAAGGGCAGCAAGCGCAAACTGGGGCATCGTCAACCGTACAGCAAAGTAAAGATTGAAGCGATTAACGCTTAGAGTAGTGAAAGGAGTAAAAACATGGCTCATAAGAAAGGTGTAGGCTCGAGTAGAAACGGGCGGGACAGTGAATCCAAGCGATTAGGGCTGAAACGGGCGGACGGTCAGTTTGTTCTTGCGGGAAATATATTAGTGCGTCAGCGTGGGACTAAAATTCACGCGGGGACTAATGTGGGTGTCGGCAGAGACCACACGCTGTTTGCCACAAGCAACGGCAGAGTAAGCTTTGAGAGGCTTGATAAAACTCGTAAAAAAGTAAGCGTTTACGAGGGTTGATTTGTTGGATTGTAAGGGCGGGCGGCATTTAGTCACTCGCCCTTTTTGGCTTGTTGATGTTGGAAAGGAATGGCGTAAAAAGCTTGAAAATAAATCTGTGGTTGTGTGGAAATGCGGCCTTATGGCTTGTTGATGTTGGAAAGGGATGGTGTAAAAATGTTTGTTGATATTGTAAAAATCAGTGTTCGTGCGGGCGATGGAGGCAACGGGGCGGTATCGTTCCACCGTGAAAAATACGTTCAAGCGGGGGGACCCGATGGCGGCGACGGCGGAAAAGGCGGCGACGTAGTTTTTGTTGCTGACGATAATTCATCAACGCTTGTCAGTTTTCGCTACAAGAAGAAATTTACCGCCGAAAACGGGCAAAGCGGCGGCGTAAATAAAAGAACGGGGAAATCCGCTCCCGATGTTGTAATAAAAGTACCGCGCGGAACACTTGTAAGAGACAGCGATACGGGTAGGCTTGTTGCCGATGTTTCCGGGGATGAGCCGGTAGTCATTGCAAAAGGAGGGAAGGGCGGCAAAGGGAATATGAACTTTGCCAACCCCTCAAGGCAAGCACCGCGCTTTGCAAAACCGGGATTCCCGGGCGAAGCGCTCAAGCTTACGTTGGAGCTAAAGCTGTTAGCCGATGTGGGACTTGTCGGTTTTCCCAATGTCGGGAAGTCGAGCTTGATTAGCGTAGTCAGTGCTGCGAAGCCTCAGATTGCCAACTACCACTTTACGACTCTTTCGCCCGTTTTGGGAATGGTAAAGACAGGCGGCATTGACGGCGGCTCTTTCGTAATGGCAGACATTCCCGGGTTGGTGGAGGGTGCAAGCGATGGAATCGGATTAGGCCACGCTTTTTTGCGGCACATTGAACGTTGCCGCTTGATATTGCATATTGTCGATGTTTCCGGCTGCGAAGGGCGTGAACCCAAGGCGGATTTCGAAAAGATTAATGCCGAGCTGTCACGGTTTTCGGAGGAATTATCGGGGCGAACTCAGATTGTAGTCGCTAATAAATCCGATATTGCCTCACCCGAACAAATAGAAGAATTTAAGGCATTTGTTGAAAGCTCAAAACTGCCGACTCTTAACCCGAAACTGTTTGTTATTTCTGCGGCAACTAAAATGGGTTTACAGGAATTGCTTGATGCTGTAGCCGAAAATCTTGATAAACTTCCGCCTGTTAAGTCGTATGAACCTGAGCCGTTGTCGCTTCTTGAGTTGGAAGAGATTGAGAAAAAGAGACAGGCGTTTAAGATTGAAAACCCCGACAAAGGATATTTCATCATTGATGCTCCGTTTCTCGCTCCGATTATTGCGGTCGCCGATATGGATGATTTCGAGAGTTTGCAGTATTTACAGCGTGTTTTGCGTTCATCCGGAATAATTGATGCACTTGAGGAAGCGGGTGTTTGCGAAAGTGATACAGTTGCCATATTTGATTTTGAGTTTGAATATATCCGATAAAGGCTGCAAGGGGGAGGAAAGTTTGGATAAAATAAGTAAAGGGCAGGCTAAGGGGTGCAATCCTTTGGCGTTGGCTTTTTTGGGCGATGCAGTGTACGGATTGTTGGTACGGCAGAGGATTGTGTTGGAATCGAGCATTTCGATAAGGAAAATGCACTCTGCGTCTGTTGAGAAGGTGCGCGCTTCTTATCAGGCGGCAAGAGTAAAAGCAATTGAACCGCTGTTATCTGAAGAGGAAGCGGACATTTTAAGGCGAGGGCGCAACGCACATTCCCACACTCCCAAGTCATCGTCTGTGAGCGAGTATCGCTATGCTACAGGGCTTGAGGCTTTGTTTGGGTATTTATCGCTAATTGGCGAAGAAGTGCGAATTGAGGAACTGTTTGAAATTGTGTATAATAATGACACTGTTTGTTGAAAACGGTGTCTTTTTTTTAAGCATTTTTCTATACCGCGCTGAATAAGATTTACGGACAAGGCAATAATAAGAAATTAATAAAGTAAAGGACGTTTAACCACATGATACAATTTAATGATTTTACCGAAAAAGCCAATAAGGCTCTCAATGCCGCAGTTAAAACCGCACAGTCCCTCGGTCATATTTATGTAGGAAGTGAACATATTCTGTGCGGATTGCTTGAGGAAAGCTCCGACAAAGCGGGAATCGCCGGGCGTGCCCTGTACAAGCACGGAATCACCAAGGACGAGATTATGCGGAAAATAGAAGTAGTGGTTGGGCGCGGAATCCCCACACGTCTTACCGCTTCCGATTTTACTCCGAGAAGTAAGCGCATTCTTGAAACCGCGCTGACCGAGGCGCGCGCATTGCGCCACACATTCGTCGGGACTGAACACGTTTTGAAGGCGATTATCAAGGATTCGGAGTGCTATGCCGTTTTGCTTATGCGCGAAATCGGGGTGAATATCAGCACCCTTTACGGGGAATGTACGGGCAGAGACGACAAGGCAAAATCCGGCGACAATGACGATGAGTATTTCAGCGGGAGCGGGGGCGGATTCTCCAAAAGCGGAGGTTCCGGCACGTCAACCGCTAAAAAATCTAAAAACGCGACTGCTTTGGACAAGTACAGCCGTGATTTAACTGAAATGGCGAAGCAAAACAAGATTGACCCCGTAGTAAACCGCGACGAGGAAATTGAACGGGTGATTCAAGCTCTTATGCGCAGGCGTAAAAACAACCCATGCCTAATTGGTGAAAGCGGGGTCGGGAAGACGGCAATTGCAGAGGGGTTGGCACTGAAAATCGCACAGGGAACAGTCCCCGAAAATATTAAAACCAAGCGAATCCTTCTGCTTGATTTGCCGTCAATGCTCGCGGGTGCGAAGTACCGCGGTGATTTTGAGGAACGCATTAAGTCGGCACTTGACGAAACTGTAGAGAATGGTAACGTAATTCTTTTCATTGACGAGTTGCACTCTATTATCGGCGCGGGTGCGGCGGAGGGGGCAATCGATGCCGCAAATATACTCAAACCGCTTTTGGCGCGAGGCGGGATTCAACTAATCGGTGCGACCACCATTGACGAGTACCGCCGATTTATTGAAAAGGACTCGGCACTTGAGCGGCGGTTTCAGCCTATTACAGTTGAAGAACCCGATGAAGAGTCGGCAATCCTCATTTTAGAGGGATTGCGCGATAAGTATGAGGCGCATCACAAGGTAAAAATAGCCGATTCTGCAATTAAAGCGGCTGTTAAGCTTTCTGCGCGGTATATAAGCGACAGATTCCTTCCTGATAAGGCGATAGACCTTATTGATGAGGCGAGCGCGTTATTAAGGTTGAGAGCCTTTACCGCGCCGCCTAATATGCAGGAGCTCGAGGAAAAGCTACTGCGATTAACCGATGAGAAAACATCGGCAATTAACGCACAGGATTTTGAGGCGGCGGCGATTTTGCGCGATAAAGAGCGCGAAGTGTCGGAGCAATTGGACGAACTTAAATCGGAGTTGCCCGGTTTTTCACGCGGAATAGGTTTGGGCATCAGGATTGGGGAATCGGGGTTAATGGGGAAGCAGGCAGAAAATTACGGGGAAATCGACGAGTTGTCAATTGCGGAGCTTGTATCAAAGCAGACGGGGATTCCCGCATCGCGCATTACAACGGATGAGGCGGCAAAACTCTGTGACTTGTCAACCCAACTGCAAAAACGGGTAATCGGTCAAGATGAGGCTGTGTCTGCGGTATCTCGTGCAGTAAAGCGGAGTAGGGCAGGGTTTAGGAATCCCGCAAGACCGATAGGCAGTTTTATATTTTTAGGACCTACGGGGGTGGGCAAAACCGAGTTGACAAAAGCGTTGGCGAAGACGCTGTTCGGCGATGAGTCAGCATTGGTGCGGTTTGATATGTCGGAGTATATGGAAAAACACGCGGCAGCAAAGCTAATCGGCGCACCGCCCGGGTATGTCGGGTATGATGACGGTGGGCAACTTACCGAGAAAATCAGGCGCAAACCCTACTCGGTTATTTTATTTGACGAAATTGAAAAAGCTCATCCCGATGTTTATAATATATTTCTGCAAATTATGGAGGACGGAACGCTGACTTCCTCTGACGGACGAAAAGTTTCTTTCAAAAATGCAGTGATTATCATGACCTCTAATATAGGTGCATCGCTCATTACAGAGAATAAAGGGGCAATTGGGTTTGGCGATGATTCGTTCAAAGAGCAGGACGTGTCTGACAGAGTATTAGCAGAACTGAAAAAATCGTTCAAGCCCGAATTTTTAAACAGGGTAGATGAAACAATTGTGTTCGGGAAATTGTCGGGGGAGCATATTCGGGAAATATGCCGATTATTGCTCGGTGATGTTTCTGCGCGGGCATCTGAATTGGGCATTACGCTCACCTTTTCGGATGAGGCTGTTGCCGAGCTTGCACGATTGGGTTACGACAAGTCGTATGGCGCTCGCCCGTTGCGCAGGTTGATTACCGCAAAGATTGAGGATATGCTTTCTTCCGAGATGTTAAGCGGCGGGATTACAACAGGCGCAGAGGTTGAAGTTGTGTTGGAGAACGGCGAGTTTTCAATCTTATGATTGCGTAGAAAGGACAAGGGTGAAAAAGTTTGAAAGTAAATCTGCATAATATGGAAAACGAAACTTTCAAATTTATGATTGCGTAGAAAGGACAAGGGTAAAAATTATGCAACAGATTCCGATTGAAGAAGTCTTAGCGGAATTTCGCAAAAAATACGGGGATTCTGAAA
>WRLX01000097.1 GCA_009777415.1 Oscillospiraceae bacterium | reverse complement strand
TTTCATAATCGGGGAAATTGTCGGAATATAATTCAAAATTGTCCGACAAACGCTTCTTGAACGGTTCATTAACAATTGTCATTAAACGACTTTGCGTGACAATTGAAAAATCGAACACCAAAGGTTTCAATTCACTAAAAACAGCCTTTCGTGCCAAAACTCGGAGGGCTGTTTTTATTAACGAATACTTTTTGGCGGTAGAGAACTCTATCCATTTTCCAAAATCTCTTTCTGCGCTTTCTTACTAAACCCGCTTAAAATCAGCGAATACGACTTGTCAACCATGTCACGCAAAACCTCATCGAGAACATTTCCGTCAACGTAAACGCTGTTCCAATGCTCCTTGTTCATGTAATGCCCCGGAATAATGTCGCCCTCGTATTGTTTACGCAGAAATTGCCCCTCTGCAGGGTCGAGTTTAAGCGTGATGATTTCCTTACCAGTGCTGTCGCCGCCGTGCATTATGAACATCTTGTCACGGAGCATATAGCGGTGAACTTCCCACTCGGGTTTCCATTCTTTATACGCACCTTTTTTAGATGTAGCGTGGGATTCGAGCCATTCATATTTCATGTGTTTGTGATTCCTTTCATTGACCTCTCACCGGAACACGAATTATGGTTTTCAACTTCTCTGGTGCGGTCTTGCGTGGGTAGTTCAGATAAAACTCATGATGACGACGTTTGTCGCTAATATCGCTGACATATCCATTATCGGCGATAAACTGCATGATTGCGGCATTTGTACGCGGCTCATCGTCATACGAACCGATGTGCATTGCTTGAACGCAAAGCCCCTCGGTAAACTTTTCAAGCCGTGCTTTAGATGTGTCAAGTTGCGGTTTTTTCTTGGCAAGTTTAGCCTTTGCGATTTCAAAAATATCAGCAGTAACAAAATCCGGCTGCCGAATCATCGCAGTCCAACAGTATTTGCTCTTGTCCTTGTACCAATCATCAGAGCCGTCGTTCAGCCACCACAAGCCTTCGAGTGGCGGCACGACATATTCCATAACAGATTTGTTACTCATTTTGATGGCGTAGGAAAGCCCGTAGAGGATTTCAACAGCGGATTTGTACTCCTCGCTTGTGTTCGGATTGCCTATACCGTCCACCATGATGAACACCATCTCCGGCACGTCAATGACAGCCGGAGTGGTTTTAGGTTGATAGAGTTCTTTTTGGGTTTTCTTGTAATCAATCGGCATTTTTTACAAACTCCCCTCTGTTTCTTCCCAATCGACAAACAACTTGTACTTCTCGGTGGTAAACCGCAAAACGCAATAATTCGGGTCGTCTGCACCGGAAAAGTAGTTCTCCAAGCCGCTAACCCAGTTTTCACACTTACTTGCATCATCGGTTAAGATTTCAAGTTTTCCCCTTAAAGTAATGCTGTATTCCTCGGACGAAAAGCAGACTGCGGCGCGATTGTCACGCTCGGCACGTTTCGCCCAATTGCTCTCAATCCCGGAACAGAACGTAAGCTGCCGTATTCCGTCTGATTTAGACGGCGTGATGACGGCGGCGGTCAACCGACCGTCCAAATCCTCTTGAGCGAGAACACAATATTGGTTCTTGTATTCGCCCGATGCGGTTCTTCCCTTGATGATTTCGCTTGCTTTTGTAATGAATTTTTCCATGTTGAAACTCCTTTTTCTATTCATCATACCACACTAAACACGACAACGGTATGTCTTGTTTAAAAATAATTTTTTAAGATGTTTTCGGCAATGCGTTTCAATTCATCAACAATGTCGTGCGGCTCTAAAACTTTCACCTTATCGCCGAAACCGAGCAGCCAACTGATAAGAAAATCACGGTTGGTGAACCCAAACTCGAACAGCAGTCCCTCGTCAGTTTCAACGAAACAATCAAGCCCGTAAGCTTCGATAAGTTGATACTTTACAGACGGCTCAAACACAGCAACAAACTTTATATCATCAATCAACCTTGCGTTAAAATCGCGCTTCTCCGGCGGTATTTCACGGGGTGTGTATTGCTCATCGCAAGTTGACAAATTCCACAATCGTTGGAGTTTAAACAGCCGCCAATCCTGTCGTTCCAAGCAAAAACCGAACACATACCACGCTGTCCATTGAAATATGGCAAAATACGGTTCAATTCGGCGGTGACATTCTCCCTTGTCGTAAAAATAATCAAACTCAATCAGTTTTGTGTCAAGTACAGCACGTTTGATGAGTTCAATTTTTTCGGAAAGTTGGCTTTTATAATACGAAGCAAGGTCGATGATTACGGGTTCGGACAGCGAAACAATCGTGTCGGAATTGGCGTGTAGCTTGTCTAAAATACGTTCGATATTCGATGTTTCCGACACACTCCCAATGCCTTTGAGTGCGGCGATTATGCCCGATAATTCGTCTGTAGTCAAAACACTTTTGTCTAACTTAAACCCCTCTGCAATCGAGATTCCGCCGCCTGCCCCCTGCATTGTCACAATGGGGATTCCCGCTTGACAAAGCGTGTCTATGTCACGCCCGATTGTGCGGCGTGATACCTCAAACTTAGCCGCTAATTCGGGGGCGGTTGTATGTTCTTTTTGCAGGAGTGTCGTTAGGATTCCGATTAGGCGGTCGAGTTTCATTTTCTGTATTCACCTCGCAAATATGGATTTATTATTTCTTCCTATTCCCCCTTGAGGTAATTCGCTTCATCACTCAACTTGAACGCTTTCCGCAACTCATTTTTCCAACCAAACCACCGCCCAACAAAAAACTGCCGGGCGGTGTATGATTCGCGGTATATTCGGGACGGGCAAGCCCGTCCCCTACATAACTGTCAACTCTCAATTGTCCACTGTCAACTGTCAATATCTTGATAGTTAACCGGAAGTATTTGTTGGTTCATTTCGGGTTGGATTGATGAACCCACATTTCCTTTAACTGCGTTTACGATAATTCCGCCTATGTTCCACATGTCGCCCGGGCGCACTATGATGAAGCCGTTGGTTCTTCCCGATGCTTCAATGCGCACTGTAGTCATTGGCGGCCATGTTCCGCCGATTACGGGGTTGGTTGGAGTTGCGTTATAATTATAAAGTGTGTTCCAACTCGGCGGCAGACTTCGGGTAAATGCCACTGTTTGGTCCCAACGTGATGCCGGAACAACCATGTAACTTGTGGACGATGCGACAGTCCATGCAATAACCATATCACCCATAGCTATGTCTGACGGGTAGCTGTTGAGAACCATGTACTGCTGAGTATATTCCACGATTCCGTTTGCCGCTTTGTCCGCTTTCACGACCCTGTCAAGCTCGGCTTGGCTGTAGTTCCAGGGCAAAAGCACATATCTGCTCTTGAACGAACCGTTGCGCGCCTGGAAGGAATAGGGATATACAGTATCAGAGCGGTTATTTTCACGCGGATAGGTGGTATAGGATAAGTAATAGTCCCAATATTTTGTATATTCCGCGCGGACTGTGTTGTACTGTGCCTCATCAACATCGCGTGGAACGAGAACGTACCTTGTTTCTGCCCTGCCATTAACCGATGTCGCGAAAGTTCTTATGCCATCGTTATAATTGTTTGTCGGTCTTTCAGAGAATACCGTGTAATATGCCCAACTTGAAAGTGCTCTTGCAAACCCTGTGTTAGAGATGGCGATATCATAATTAGAAGGAACAAGCATATACCACCTTCCGTTTTGAAGCACGCGGTCACTTGAAAGGAGCGTGTTGGGACGGGTGGCAACGGCAACATAATATTGGCTTGCCGTTCCGGTAACGGTTACTCTGATTTCAGCAAAATTCCTTGCATTGCTTCTGTCGGTGAGACGAATTGTGGCTGTTCCGGGGGCGAGCCCTCTTACGGTGAAGAACGTGGTATCAGAGGTAGACGCGCCTAAGGTTGCTGTTGCTATTGATGTATTAAGTGAGCTTACCGTAACTGCGTTTGCTCTTGAGGTGAACGCACGCAACGAGAGGGAGTCACCAACCGCAACGCTCGCGGTGGGAGCAGATGGAACGATTACGAGTTCATCTGTTCCTGTTCCTACCCTTACTTGAATTTCTGTCGCAACTTCGGGGAAGTTCACCGAATGCACTCTGATGGTAGCCGTGCCGTTTTTCACCCCGTGAATGGTTATTGAGATGTTGTTGCCATCCCATTCCGCGCCTGTCCAAGTGGCGTAGGCGATGTTATCATCGGTTGAAGTCGCCGTGACTACTTTCGAGCCGGACAGTCTGACATTAAGGTTAACTTTTGAGGTTTCACCCGGTTGAAGGCTCAACCTTGACACGCCTGCGGTAATTCTGCCGGCTATTACCGTGACTCGCACCGGTAATGTAACGTCTCCGACCGTGGCATAGACGTTGGCAGTGCCGACACTCACGCCTTGCACTCTGCCGCTTTGGTTGACACGAACGATGTTTCTGTTTTCAGATGACCATCTGACAGGGCCGGGCGCGCCCGATGTTGATATTGAAATCACCTGCCCTATAAGTATAGTTGCGGAAGTGCGACTCAAAGTGAATGACTGCGCCGTTGTAGTTGTCACATCATCAGAAGGCGATTCTGACGGAGATGTCGCGCTCATGAACACCGCAAGCATTGACGCGACCATAGCGATTGAAAGTACACTGCTGATAAATTTCTTTAACATTTAGAAGTTCCCCCTTAAAATAATATACTATTTAATTTTAACATTATTTTCATACAAAGTCAATAACAAAATTGATTTTTAGGACAAATTTTTCTTGTGGAATGAGTACCCTTGGTGGTGTAATTGTTGAAATGTATTGTTAACTGCTGTGCGGTGAGTATACACATAAAACATTTCGATATATATCGCATATTCTAAAACAGACAACCCTCACATATTAATAGGACAAACATGATATGTGGGGTGAATTGATTTGAAAAGTAATTTGGGTCTGTCTTCAAAACAGGCGCGTGAGCGGCTTTTAAGGGACGGGGAAAATCGCCTTGCGCAAGGCAAAAAGAGCGGAAGCCTGTCAATTTTTGCAGGGCAGTTTAAAGACACCATGGTGATGATTTTGTTAGCGGCAACGGCAATAAGCGCGCTGTTGGGCGAGTGGACTGATGCGTTAATCATAATAGTCATCGTTGTGCTTAATGCAATTTTAGGGTTTATTCAAGAATATCGCGCTGAAAAAACGTTAGACGCGCTGAAAAAAATTGCCGCCCCCACCGCCGACGTATATCGCGACGGCGTTCTTTGCGTTATTCCGGCGGCGCAACTTGTTCGCGGTGACGTAATTGTTTTCAGCGCGGGGGCAAAAATCGCCGCCGACTGTAAAATAATCGAGGCGGCTTCGCTTGAATGTGATGAGTCTATGCTCACGGGTGAAAGTATTCCGGTGACAAAAGCCACAGGAACTAACAATTCAAACGAGTTAAACCAAAAATCGGTTTGTTATATGGGGACTGTCGCTACAAAAGGCAGAGGCGTGGGTGAAGTAATAAAAACAGGGGCTTTAACACAAATGGGGTTGGTTTCAGGACTTCTGTCGAATATCGAAGAAGAGAAAACACCACTCCAAAAGCGTTTGGCACAGCTAAGCAAAGTCATCGGCATAACCTGTATAATCATATGCGTTATAGTAAGCTTAGCCGGTATTTTCAGGGGCTACGCGCTGTTTGATATGTTTCTCACGGGTGTCTCTTTGGCGGTGGCGGCAATACCGGAAGGGCTTCCCGCAACGGTGACTATTTCATTGGCACTTGCAATAAGACGAATATATAAGCAAAAGGCGATTGTCAACAAGCTTCATTCGGTAGAAACATTAGGTTGCACCAACGTCATATGCACCGATAAAACAGGAACCATCACTCAAAACAAAATGAAACTGACTGAGACCTACACCAAAAACG
>WRLX01000096.1 GCA_009777415.1 Oscillospiraceae bacterium | reverse complement strand
TCTTGTGCGGACGTGTGAGTCCAAAAGGAGGCTCGTCAGACCAATTACTCTCTTATTATGGCTTAAACAATAAGCACAGATACATTGCAGTTTGTACTGCTTTTGTACTGTAAATCTATTATAGCAAAGGAGATTCTGATGCGTAAATTCTGGAACTTTACGTCTGAAAATAGCGAGCGGATTCTGCGTTTAGACGGTGCTATTTCCGAGGAGACATGGTGGGGTGATGAGGTCACTCCCGCCGCATTCAGAGCGGATTTGCAGTCGGGGACTGGCGACATAACTGTGTGGATAAATTCTCCGGGCGGTGATGTATTTGCAGCTGCACAAATTTACAATATGCTCAAGGAATATCCCGCAAAAGTTACCGTCAAAATTGACGGATTAGCGGCTTCGGCGGCGAGCGTAATTGCGATGGCGGGTGATAAAATTCTGATGTCTCCTGTGTCGTATTTGGTGATTCACAATCCCGCAACAATCGCAATCGGTGACGGTGAGGAAATGCTCCGTGCGAAGGCGATGCTTGACGAAATTAAAGAGGGAATTATTAACGCTTACGAGGCGAAAACCAAGCTGTGTCGTGACCAGATTTCACGCATGATGACTGAAGAAACCACGTTTAACGCAAAGTCGGCTGTGGTGTATGGATTCGCCGATGGCATTCTTTATGACGGCGAATTTAACGGCGAGGCGGTTGCGTTTAGTCGTGCAAAAGTGACCAATTCTTTAGTCGGAAAATTACCGAAAATGTCGCACGAAAATGTCGGTAAAATCTATAATTCTGAACGGTTGAAATTACTAAAACCGAATATCTTAAAAAGGAGGATTCAAGGCGATGGATAGGATTCTGAAACTTCGCAACGAGTGCGAACAAAAGTGGGAGGCGGCGATGGCTTTTCTCGAAAATCACCGTGACGACAACGACCGACTTTCCCCCGAAAACGGCGATGTTTTCGACAAAATGGAGGCTGAGGTGACGGCTCTGAACAAGGAAATCGAGCGGTTGGAGCGGGTTGAAATTGTTAATCGCAATTTCCAAAAACCCACAACTTCTGCGATTGTTGAACAGCCGCAAATCCAGTCACTGAGCGGGAAAGGCTCTAACGAATATTCCAATCAATTTTGGAATTATATCCGTGGAGTGCGGAACGATTTGTCGGTCGGTGAGGAGTCAAAAGGTGGATATCTTGTTCCCGATGAATTTCACCGTCAGCTTGTGCAATCGCTTGAGGAACACAACGTCATGCGGAAGATTTCTCGTGTAATCAGCACGGCAAGTGGCGAGTTACAAATCCCGATTGTAGCCTCGGACGGAACTGCCGCATGGCTCACCGAGGCGAGCGGAATTCCCGCTTCAGATGTGGAATTTGGGCAGGTCATGCTCGGTGCGTATAAACTCGGAACTATGATTCGAGTTTCGCAAGAATTACTCGATGACAGTGCTTTTTCAATCGATGCTTTTATCGCAAAAGACTTCGGACGGCGAATCGGTGTCCTTGAAGAAGAGGCGTTTGTTGTCGGCGATGGCAACAAAAAACCTACGGGAGTTTTGACGGATGCACAAACCGTCAAAGCGGCTTCGGCAGTGGATTTGACGTTCGATGATGTCATGAATTTAGTCCACCAATTAAAGCCACCGTATCGCAATCAAGCGGTGTTTCTCGTCAACGATTCCACGGTAAAATTGCTCCGTCAAATTAAGGACAAAAACGGGCAATATTTATGGCAAGAATCGCTGATGGGAGCGACTCCGAATAAGCTTTTGGGGTATCCCGTTTATGTGTCTCGGTTCATGCCGACAATCGCTGAAAATGCGAAAGTTTTGGCATTCGGTGACTTCGATTATTACTGGATTGGCGACAGAAAAGGTCGTACTTTTAAGCGGTTGGATGAGCTTTTCCAAGTGCATGACCAAGTCGGTTTCAAGGCGACTCAGCGGGTGGATGGAAAGCTGATTTTGTCAGAAGCCGTGCAGGTTTTGCAGATGGATTCTGCGTGATTTTATGGAAGATTTATTACGCAAAGTCAAGCTGAATTTAATTTTGGAACACTCCAAAGATGACGAACTTTTGCGGCATTTTATTTCTGCAGCGATAACCTACGCTGAAGTGTTCCAAAATGCGGCTGTCGGAACGTATCTCGAAAGCGGAATGCCTCCGACTACTGAACAGGCTGTAATCATGATGGCAAGCCACTTTTACGAATCCCGAGACGGCAGTACAGGCGGGTTTTATTCGGACAGCGTTGCGGCGGGTCAGCAAGTGCGAAATGCGATTGACTCGTTGTTGATGTTGGATGTTACGTGGAAATTCTGAGGTGCTTTATGAGTCTTGGTAAAATGAACACTTTCATTGATATTGTTCAGACTGATTTATCGAAAGACGAATCGGGATTTGCAATCTACAACGACACAATTCTCGCCTCGGTTCGTGCCTACAAAGAAGAACGTCACGGCACGAAAATATGGGCAAATCGTGCGGCTTTTTCTACCGCAACTTGTCTGTTCAAATTCCGTATAATTCCAAGCGTTGAGGTCACTCCGAAACTGCAAATTATATGCAACAAAAAACGCTATAAAATCATCTCCGCAGAAGATGTTCGTGGGCGGGGAATGTACATCGAATGTCTATGCGAAATAATGGAGGCGAGTAAAAATGGCAAAGGCAACATATAAACTTCCCGATGATTTTTTAGACTCGCTTTCCCGCTTGGAAAGTCGAACTGACGAGATTATTCCGAAAGTCCTCAAAGCGGGTGGTGAAGTGGTTTTGTCAAAGGTGAGGAGTAATCTAAATTCTGTCTTGTCGGGGAAGTCTACAGGGCAGTTGGAACGCTCGCTTGGACTGACTCCTGCACGGTTAGACAATAAGGGGAACTTCAATGTAAAAATCGGATTTGGGGAAAATCGCAGTGACGGAAAGTCGAATGCGATGCTCGCAAATGTCCTCGAATACGGCAAACATAATCAGCCACCACGACCGTTTATGAAACCCGCTAAGTCAGCGTGTAGAGCGGCTTGTATTGAGGCGATGAAACAGAAAATGGAGGATGAAATCAGCCGTGATTTTGACTGAGTTGAACTCGCTAATTTCCAAGTTGGGTGTGCCAGTCGAGACTGGTATATTTTCGGATACCGCTCCTGCGGAGTACGTTGTAATCACTCCGTTGTCGGACAATTTTGAATTATATTCCGACAATTTCCCCGATTATGAAACGCAAGAAGTGAGGCTTTCTATTTTCTCAAATGGGAATTATTTGGAGTTGAAATCTCGAATAATAAAAGCGTTATTAACCGCAGAATTTACCATCACTGAACGGCGATATGTCGGTCACGAGGATGACACAAATTATCATCATTATTCCATTGATGTTACGAAAATTTATAAGATTTAAGGGGGAATTCCCACATTAAAATAACAGCTTTTTTGTTTGGAAAACGCACCTTAAATGCAATAAAACTTTGAGAGGAAAAGTGTGAAAATATGGCAACAATCGGCATGGATAAGCTATTTTATGCGAAAATTACCGAGGACTCGGACGGATTTGAAACCTACGGAGTACCCATCCCGCTTGCGAAGGCAATCAAGGCGGATTTGTCCATCGAACTCGCCGAGGCTACGCTCTACGCTGATGACGGAGCGTCCTCCGTGATTAAGGATTTCAAGTCGGGGAAATTGTCGCTCGGAGTCGAGGATATCGGGGTCAAAGCCGCTCAAGACTTGACGGGGGCGGTTGTCGACAGCAACGGTGTTTTAATCTCGGCGAGCGAAAACGATGCAGAGCCTGTGGCGGTCGGTTTCCGTGCGTTGAAACCCGATAACCGCTATCGATATTTTTGGATGTATCGGGTAAAATTCGGCACTCCCGCCACGAATTTACAGACCAAGGGCGATTCGATTACGTTCAATACTCCCACGATTGAGGGGACTGTTCTGCGGCGAAACAAGCCCGATGGATTGGAAAAACATCCGTGGAAAGCGGAAGTAACCGAGGGCGATTCTGGAGTCTCGGATGACATAATCGAACAGTGGTATAATCAAGTCTATGAGCCAGTTTACGGAGGTGGTGAATGATGGATTCTGAACGCACTGCAACAATCAAAATCGGCGGCGAGGATTACGAATTAATTCTCACCACGAAAGCGACAAAGTCAATCGCTGGGCGGTATGGTGGACTCGAAAACCTCGGTGAACGCTTGCTAAAAGCTGAGAATTTTGAACTCGCTCTTGACGAAATCGTGTGGCTTTTGACGTTGTTGGCGAATCAGTCTATTCTGATTTACAACTTGCGGAACAAAGAAAATCCTCGTGAACTGCTCACCGAAGAGGCGGTTGAATTGCTGACTTCGCCGTTGGAATTAGCCTCCTACAAATCTGCAATTACCGAGTGTATGTTCAAAGGAACGGCACGAAATGTGGTGTCGGAGGAGGACTCAAAAAACGCTCAAGCCGAGTAACTGACGGCGAAACTTTTACTCGGCTGTATTATTATGGGACTGTTCAAATGCGGATGTCGGCTGATGATTTTTGGCTGACTCCGCTTGGTTTGTTTTTGGATTTGTGGGCTTGCCATAAGCAGTTTCTTGGGATTGAGAAGGCGGGGCGAGTGTTGTCGATTGATGATGTTGTGCCGTTGTGAGACATATTATAAATCTATAATCTTAATTCGGGCAAGAATCTATTTATCAGCACAAGTGGTGAACCATATATCAAATTATCTTTCTGTCCATTTAAAATAACAAATGCTTCAAATGTGGGGCAAATTTCACCTTCAAAGAAGTGGTAATTACCCGAATGTGGACAAAACATCATCAAATCTTTCTCACTAAAATCTTCGCCAACAGTAATTCTACTACTTCCCATATCGGTAAAAAATTTCGTAGAGCAAGCCAGTGACAATTGTACATTTTCTACATCTGTATTTAATTCAACAATTTTACCAACTTCTTTTAATCGGTTTTTTGTTAACTCCTCAGTGTCAAAGCGTTGGTGTAAATTAGCCTCCTCATTCTCTTTATTAACGAAGTCATCACTTAAGAATTTCTTGTCCCACATACTACATCTAAACTCGCTTTTTATTGAATATAATAATATGTTTTCTTTGAAATCATTTTTAACAATGGCATCATTTAAATCCCTAATTAAATTATTTTTTTTACAGTAATTCAATAAAACCCCTAATTTTTGAATGTGATTAAAAGTTCCTTCAGTGGTTCTTTGACTGCTCCTTTTGCCATTAACGGACGCTGTTGCATTTATTAATTGTTGTAGCAAAGCAGAACTTCCTACACCAATGTTACCTTCATAACCAATTGATTTTTGTTGTTGAATCCTATTAGTATCAAATTCAGTTATTTGCGAATATAGGTTATCAACTTTTGAATGAGACAGGTAGCAAATAAAGCCTAAAATGTCAGTGTTTTTTATATTATTCCTACGTTTCCACATTTTTATCACTCCCTAATTTAAGTTATACCCCCTAACAAGTATCAGCAACACTCATTCTACCACAAATTTCATCAAATGTCAACAGTTTTCACGAAAATTTTTAACAAAT
Source organism: Oscillospiraceae bacterium (assembly GCA_009777415.1). GTDB lineage: Bacteria > Bacillota > Clostridia > Oscillospirales > Ruminococcaceae > Ruminiclostridium_E. Next base: position 421 of record WRLX01000096.1, on the reverse strand, counting down.
CTTTAGAAAAGGGAGAACCGCACAAATGTCAGACTTCGGATTACGCATCGGCATCGAGGGTGAACGTGACTTCAAAGCGGCTCTCCGTGAGATAAATCAGTCATTCAAGGTACTCGGGAGCGAGATGCAATTAGTCACTTCGCAATTCGACAAGAACGACAAAAGCGTTCAGTCGCTGACTTCGAGAAACGCTGTCCTCCGCAAGGAAATCGACACGCAGAAAGACAAAATCGACACGCTCAAATCCGCTCTGGATAATGCTTCCACGAGTTTCGGCGAGAACGATTCCCGCACGAAAAACTGGCAGATTCAACTCAACAAAGCACAGGCTGAACTCAACGGCATGGAGCGGGAATTAAAGGACAACGAGAAGGCTCTCGACAATGTTGGGGGCGAGATGGCGGACACGGGCAAGGAGACA
>WRLX01000095.1 GCA_009777415.1 Oscillospiraceae bacterium | reverse complement strand
AGAGATTGCAACTACCAATGCTGTGTGGCGTGTAAAAGCAAACAATGTTCACGCGTTCCCGTCGGCTCTTAACAATAAGAGCCAATCATACAGCAACACATGGTCTGAATAACAATTTTGAAGTCTGCCTTCGCCCGCCGCCAATTGCCCGTATTTATACGGTGCTTCAAGGGTTGAAATAATATACAGTCTGCCGTCGATTTCGCCGAGTGAAACTAAATTGGCAATCCCGCTATGCTCCTCCCATCCGCCTTCGCCATCCAAATAATAGATATAATCCAACGCCCCGTTTTTGACTCCGCGAACATAATCGCGGTAAAAAAGATTGTTCTCGTTATCCCACATTAAACCGTTTGAATTTCTCACGCGGTAGCCGTCTCTGTTAATGCGGTTGTTCCCCGGCATGAAATACTCTGTTGAGCCGCATATTTCCCGAAAAAGCGGGAACTTCTCATACGCATACCGCGCAATAACCGCAAGGTCATAGGCACACGACCAATTCCCATCCTCAAGCAATCCGTGCGGGTTTGCAAAAGAGGTATTTACACAGCCTATGTCGTCGGCTTTGTCATTCATCATATCAACAAAAACCGCAATGCTCCCCCCTCCTACGTTATACGCAAGCGTATTCGCCGCATCATTCCCCGACGGCAACATAAGCCCGTACAGTGCGTCCAAATAAGTGAGGTTGTTTTGCCCGACAGTCAACCCCGCCATTGAGCCACCCTGCGTATTGGGGTCGGCGGTGTCAAATCCCGCAAAAACAACATGGGGGACTTCGATTAATCCGCTCAAGCTCTCCCTGTCTCCGCCAATCTCTTCCAAAGTAACAAGCGCGGTCATAATTTTAACAGTTGATGCGGGGTTCATCCTCGCTGTTTCATTTTTGGCAAACAAAGCCGCCCCGCTCTCAACATCAACAACATACACACCTTGACTGTGCAGTTCGTCTTCCCGCTCAAAAGGCGGTCTGTTCCACCCATAGGGAATAGATGTTTCGCAGGCACTTAATGTCACCAATACAAAAATAACTATTACCGCGATTATTTTGTTTTTCATATGACCATATCTCTCCGAGGCACAAAAGCCTCTATGAATAAGCCTGTCAAGCGGACTGCTCATCGGCGAAGCCGATGGCACCTCCGCTATTATTCAAACTTTTATTTCAATACCCTCTCATACTTATTGCTGACTGCAATCTCAGGTTGGACACTCGAAAATTCCATGTTCTTTCTCGCCTGTGACAGCATAAGCCTAATCCTGTTTAATTGATTAACCTCGCTTGCGCCGGGGTCGTAATCCACCGCAACTATATTTGAATGCGGATTGCGGCGTTTCAGCTCGCCGATAATCCCCTTGCCGACTATGTGGTTGGGGAGGCAAGCGAACGGTTGCATACAAATGATATTGTTGACCCCCTCCGACATAAGCTCCATCATTTCGGCAGTCAGCATCCAGCCTTCACCCGCAATATTGCCGGTGGAGACAATGCCGTCAACCATTTTACGGACTTCTCTGAATGGTGTGTGATGCCCGAACTTAGTCCCGCGGATTGCATCGGCGGCAGGTTTTTGAAGCCATTCAAAAATATTGATTACTTTATTGGAAATAAACCATCTTTTCCATGCAACGGTAAGAAATTCATGGCGGGAGTTGGCATGGTCGCACATAAAACACATAAAGCTGAGGAATCCGGGGACGACTGCCTCCGCACCTTCCGCCTCGACTACGTCCACTACAAAATTATTTGCGGCAGGGTGATATTTCACAAGAACCTCGCCCACAATCCCGACACGCGGTTTTTCAACTTCCAATACAGGCAATTCATTAAACTCGCGAACTATATTTTGTACATTTTTGGTTAAACGCTTACGGCTTAAATATTTAATCTCGCCCTTTAAGAAATCATTCCATTTTTCATACAGCTTATTCGCACTCCCCTTTTCCAATTCATACGGACGTACTCTGTACAGGCAGCGGCTGAGTAAATCCCCGTAAAGGAGGGATATTGCCGCCCTCATTAACAGCAAAGGTGTCAAGCTGAATCCCGGATTTTTTTCCATGCCGACTATATTAAGCGAGATAAGCGGAAGTCGGCTGTAACCCGTTTCGGACAATGCTTTCTTTAGCATACCTATATAGTTGGTTGCGCGGCAAGCTCCGCCCGTCTGAGTAATCATAAGCGATGTGTTTTCCAAGTCATACTCGCCGCTTTGAACGGCGTGCATTAACTGCCCTATTGTCAAAATGGCGGGGTAGCAAGCATCATTGTTGACGTATTTTAACCCTTCATCAACAACTTTTTTGGAGTAATCGCGCAAAATAACCATGTTAATTCCGCTTGCCCTGAACGCCTGCTCCAAAAGCTCAAAATGGATAGGCGACAACTGCGGCGCAAGCACAGTGTGAGTCTTGCGCATGGGTTTAGTAAACAAGGGATGCCGCTTAAACGGGATAATCTCGCCCTTTGCAATGTAACCTTTTCTCTGCCGCTCTTGAACGACTGAAATAAGCGAACGCAAGCGAATACGCGCCGCACCCAAATTGTTCACCTCGTCAATTTTCAAAAGGGTATACAGCTTTCCGCTCTGCTCAAGCATTTCCTGAACCTGGTCGGTAGTCACCGCATCCAAACCGCAACCGAATGAATTAAGCTGGACAAGCTCCAAATCAGCTTGATTGGCAACCAACGCCGCCGATGCATAAAGCCTTGTATGATACATCCACTGGTCAACACTTCTGATAGGTCGGGGGATTTTCTCCAAATGTGCAACCGAATCCTCTGTTAATACCGCGTAACCGAATCCGTTCACCATTTCGGGAATGCCGTGGTTTATTTCCGGGTCAACGTGATATGGTCTTCCCGCGAGGATTACACCTTTTTTGCCGCTTTTTCTCAAAAGCTCAAGAGTTTCCTCCCCTTTTCGCTGAATGTCGGATTTAAACCGCTTGTCCGCTTCATAAGCATACGCCAATGCACGCCCTATTTCATCGCCGCCTATTCCCAAGGGCAGGAATTCTTCGACAAGCCTTTCCGCCATTCGTTCAGGGTGATATATCGGCAAAAACGGGTTCATCAACTCAACTTCATGCTCCCGCAATTCGGGGACAGAGTTCTTTATGACTTCGCTGTAGGTTGCAACCACGGGGCAGTTATAATGATTGTCGCCACCCAACCCCTCGTCAATTTCATAAGTCAAGCAGGGAAAGAAAATAAACTTAACTCCCTCGTCAATAAGCGACATGACATGACCATGTGCCAATTTTGCAGGGTAACAGACGGATTCGCTCGGCATTGTTTCGATTCCGTAGTCGTAAATATCCCGCGATGACTTAGGTGACAATTTCACGCTGTAGCCCAACTTTGTAAAAAAAGTGTGCCAAAACGGGTAATTCTCGTAAAAGCCTAAAACTCGCGGAATCCCCACCACTCCGCGTTTTGCATCACTTTCATCGAGCGACTTATAGTCAAAAACACGGTTATACTTGTATTCGTAAAGATTCGGGAGTGCGGCTTTTTTGCTCTCAATTCCGACCCCTATTTCACATCTGTTGTTTGTGATAAACTTCTTTCCGTCATCAAATCTACTTATTGTCAAGAGGCAGTTGTTGGCGCATTTTGCACAACGCGCAGTTGACTTTTTTATCGAAAAGTCTTCAAGCCTGTCCGCTTTTGCAATGCTGCTGCCTTTTTTGTCGTCGCGTTCAAGCGCAATAAGCGCGGCACCATACGCCCCCATTAACCCGGCTTTATCGGGGCGGACTACGTTACGGCCGCAGGTAATCTCAAATGCCCGCAACACAGACTGATTCAAAAAAGTTCCGCCCTGTACAATGATTTTCTCGCCCATTGCTTCAGGCTCTCTTATTTTTATTACCTTAAACAGTGCGTTTTTTACCACAGAATAGCTTAGTCCCGCTGAAATATCGGCGACTGTCGCACCTTCTTTTTGCGCCTGTTTAACCCGTGAATTCATAAATACAGTACAGCGTGAGCCGAGGTCAACGGGATTTTCGGCAGACAGCCCCGCTTCGGCAAATTCCGCCGCGCTCATGTCAAGGGCGTTTGCAAAATTCTCAATAAAAGAGCCGCACCCCGATGAGCAAGCTTCATTCAACAAAATTGACTCAATTTCCCCGCCTGACCCGGAATCAGAATCGAGCGCAGGCTTAATTCTCATACACTTCATATCTTGTCCGCCAATGTCGAGAATAAACTCAACACCGGGGAGAATCTTTTCGGCGGCTTTGTAATGCGCCATTGTCTCAATTTCACCAAAGTCAACCCCGAGGGCGGCCATTACCAACTGCTCCCCATAGCCTGTAGCCGTTGCTTTGGCAATGTAAGCCGATTCGGGCATTTTCGAGTAAATCTCTTTGAGAATGGCTATTACCGATTTTAGCGGGTCGCCCATGTTGTTGTCGTAATGCGAATAAAGAATCTCGGCTTTGTCGTTAATCAAAACCGCTTTAGTAGTGGTACTCCCCATGTCCGCGCCGAGGTAGCACGCGCCGATGTAAGACGACAAATCCGCCTCAGGAATTGAATCGAGCTTATGTCTTTCAATAAATCCTTTCTTTTCGGCTTCGTTTTTAAAAAGAGGTTGCAATCGTTCAACCTCATGGACTATCACAGACGACAGCCCGCTGACTTTTTTGCGCAAATGCTCTACAGTGACTTCTCCGGTACTGTCCGAAAGCGCCGCCCCCATTGCCACAAAAAGGTTGGCATTATCGGGAAAAATTATATCGTCTTCGCCTAAATCAAGCGTTTCAATAAACCTGCGGCGCAACTCCGAAAGGTAGTGCAACGGCCCACCCAAAAAGGCAACTTTGCCGCGTATAGGCTTCCCGCAGGCTAATCCGCTCATTGTTTGATTTACTACCGACTGATAAATAGAAGCGGCAATGTCGGATTTTTTCGCGCCGTCGTTCAAAAGCGGCTGAATGTCACTTTTGGCAAAAACGCCGCAACGTGAGGCAATCGGGTAAATTGTCTCATAGTCGGCCGCCAATTTGTTCAACCCGGCAATATCCGTATTAAGCAATGCCGCCATTTGGTCAATGAACGCACCCGTTCCACCCGCGCAAGTGCCGTTCATGCGCTGTTCAAGCCCCTCTGTAAAGTATGTAATCTTCGCGTCCTCGCCGCCTAACTCAATGGCAACGTCCGTCTCGGGGATTAACACCTCTACAGCCTGCGCACCCGCGCTTACTTCCTGAACAAATGGTATATCAAGCCATTTCGCCGCATTTATCCCGCCCGAACCCGTAACAGCGACCAATACAGCTTTTTCGCCTAAAGCACTTATACAGTCCTCAACTACCTCGGCGAGCGTTTTCTTTATATCTGAATAGTGTCTTTGATACTTATGGTAAATAAGCCTGTTTTTGCCGTCTAATACAGCGATTTTAACCGTGGTTGAACCCACATCAAGTCCAATCTTTTTCAAATTTTTACCCATGCCCTTTCTACACAAATGCACTTTGAAAGTTTTACTTTCAAACTTTTCCCTCCAATACAACTTTTGCCGTGGTATAATACAAAAGCGATTATACTATATTTTGTGCCTCAAGTCAAGCTATAAAATTTAACAATATTTCTTCTAATTCCTGTGCGCGTTCATCGCAAAGCAAATAGACCAAATCGCCTTTAACTCCGACAATTGAAGCATTTGCTGCAGCAACTCCCTGCGGATAAAAAACATCGTCTTTAAGGTTTGACTGATGCTCAAGCATGGCTTCGTGAACGTCATTAACCTTGTCTTCTCCAGCGTTAATGATAATAATCTGGATAAAAACGGCAGAAATCGCCGCCTCTTTTGCAATAAAGCTTACCGCATCATCGGGTTTGACGTTGTAATCGCCGAGCCTCCCCGGGTCAATGTCGAGCATATAAGGCGGCTCAAAAAGTTCATTTTCGACAAAATGCGAAAATATTTCATCGGGCGTAACAGTCACCTCATGCGGCGGTTCACAGCCGTTTAACGCCACCATTGACATAATCAGCAAAACAGCAATTAACATAAAATTTATTTTTTTCATTTTTATGACCATACCTTTCTGAGGCACAAAGCCTCCATGAATAAGCCTGTCAAGCGGACTGCTCACCGGCGAAGCCGG